>JBLMXH010000104.1:0-4097 GCA_050257685.1 Nitrospirota bacterium | reverse complement strand
CTCTACATCGGGGTCCCGTTGATCATCGGAATCTGGGCGCAGATTCGCGTGAGCAGCGCCTTTAGCCGGTGGAGCAAGGTGCGCACCAGCGGAAATATCACCGGAGCTGAATGCGCCCGCGAGATTCTCCACGCAGCGCAGATTGATGACGTTGAAGTTATGGAGACCAACGATTTTCTCGGGGATCATTACGATCCCACCAAGAAGCAGCTGCACTTGTCGAGTAATGTCTACAATACGCCTTCAGTAGCAGCGTTGGGCATCGCTGCTCACGAGAGCGGACATGCCATTCAACACGCCCGCGCTTACGCGCCGCTGAAGGCGCGCATGGCAATCGTGCCAGTCACGATGATCGCGTCACAGATGCTGCCATTCATCATCATCGGTGGGTTGTTCTTTAGAATCAGCGGTCTGATCACGCTCGGTATCTGGTGCTATTTAATTCTGCTGGTTTTTCAATTGATCACATTACCCGTGGAATTTGATGCCTCGCGCCGGGCGAAAATCATCCTGCGCGAAATGGGTATGATACAGCCGGGCGAAGAAGCTACCGGTGTAAACAGCGTCCTAAATGCCGCGGCGTGGACTTATATTGCCGCATTCGTTGCTGCGCTGGGCAATTTGCTCTGGTTGATGTCGATCCGCGACCGCCGTTAGCTACTGCGCGCGACATAAAATGGATCACGCTCTCGCTTTACCTGCTCGTCGCATTACCGATTTGTTATCGTCGGGTCTGCAGGCGCGTGTTAAGTCTAAGCGTCCGCCGATGGATCAGCCAAGAAGCGACCCAGACCAGGAGTTGGTAAAGCGCACGCAAGCGGGCGAGGCCAGCGCGTTCGATGATCTTGTCGTCAAATACACACCGCGTCTGTACGGATTGGTCTACAACATGACGTCCAACCACGAGGACACCAACGACCTTTTGCAGGACATTTTCGCGAAAGCTTACAAGGCGATTCGCGGCTTCCGCGGCAAATCCTCGTTCTACACCTGGATCCATTCCATCGCCGTAAACATGACCCTGAATTTCCTCAAAAAACGCGGCCGACGATTTCAACTAAGCCTGGATGACGTGGACGCGAGCATTCAGAACGACAAGGAATTCATGGATGCAACGGCGACCAGCAGTCCGGTTCGGGAAGCCGACCTCTCTGAGCTGCAGCGGAGATTGAACGAGGCCATGATGAAATTGTCTGATGATCACAGAGCAGTTGTCACCATGTTCCATATTCAGGGGATGCCCCACGCAGAAATTAGTAAAATCTTGCGCGTTTCAGAAGGAACGGTACGTTCGAGGCTCTTTTACGCGAACCGGCAGTTGCAAAATTACCTGGACGAATTTCGGAAAAATCCTGTCTCTTAACGGCGCAAAAAAATGGACGAATTCAACGATAACGAAATCGCGAGGCTGCTTCGATTGAAGCGGTATGAGCAACCCCCACCCGGTTATTTCGATAATTTCCTCCACGAATTCCATCGCCGGCAACGTGATGAATTGCTGCGCCAGCCGCTTTGGCGGATTTGCCTCGAACGCGCGCACAATTTCATGTTGCAGCTGGATATGCGCTCGCTGGCCTCGTATCCCACTGCTGTCGCCGCGGTGCTTGTTTGCGCAGCGATCTTCTCGTTAAAGGTTTATCAGCAACCCGAGGCGGCTCGCGTCGCTACCCAGAGTCCGCTCACCTTATCGGTACCGGTGAATGCCGAACAGGAATGGAATCTTGCATCTCCGGTCTCCACGCAGATTTTCAGGACGCAGCCGGTTCGCAGTTTTCGTCAAAGCGCCCAGACTCACCGAGCCACCCCGCCACGCTACGTGCTCGACAGCGTCCCCGTGAGTTATGAGCCCACTTTCAGGTTCTAGAAATCGCGCGCTCATTGCGTTCGCGCTTTTTTTCGGTTTAGGCGCGGGCTGGCTTTTCGCCCAGGACCAATCGGCCACGGCGATCAGTCACCAGGTCCGGGAGCTTTTCGAGCGAGCCGCCAAAGCGGTTGTTAAAATCCACGGCGTTGATGAACACAGCGAGATTTGCGGCACCGGATTTTTCGTTGACCCGACCGGAACACTCTACACGGCATATACCGTCGGAGGTGAAGCGGGCAATTTCACCGTAGAATTCAACGGCAAGAAATATCCGGCACGCCAACTGGTGGCGGACATTCGCAGCGGGACAGCCATCCTGAAAGTGGACGAAACCACCCCGGGGCTGCCGATTGGCAAGTCCGACGAACTGGAATTGGCGACCCCAGTCGTGTCGATCGGTTATCCTCTGGATCTGCCGAAGACACCTAATTTCGGCATGATCGCCGGGTTCGATCGGAAATGTCTCGGCCGTTATTTTTCTACCATCCATTTACGCGTGAACGCCCCGACCCAGCGCGGCGAAGCTGGCGCACCGTTATTGAATATGAAAGGCGAAGTGGTTGGGATCGTCGTTAGTGGTCTGGAAAACAATTCCGCCTGTTACGCCGTACCGATCGAGGCTGCCGAGAAAATTCGCAGCGACTTTGTTCGTTTCGGCGAAGCCAGACACGGGTGGATCGGCGTGGGCAATGTCTCGCCAGCGTCGCGCGACGTGGACGGCTCCCGAGCGATCGTGACGCAAGTCGCGGACGACACGCCTGCAGCCCGTAGCGGAATCAAAGAAGGCGACGTGCTGCTTCAGGTGGGCCGGAAAAAAATTACGGATCCTGAGGACATATTCGATGCCTCGTTCTACATCACTGCCGGGGACACCGTCCCAATCACTGTGATGCGCGGACACCAAAAAATGACTTTCCAGGTACAGGCGACCATGCATCCGGCGGCCAAGAGTGGGATGTTACTCGCTTCCCCAGGCACAATTCCTGGCGTCCTCCCCATGTCGCTCGACGACGACACGCCGCCATCGCCGTAGTCACGCATAGCCTGTTCGCGAAAGACTATTGCAAACTTTGTAGGGCGTTTCTGTGAAACGCCGCCCCTATCATTCGGCGTCTGACACAGACGCCCTACAATTTTCGTGCCCAGCTCGGACGTTATTCATAACATTTTTCGGAATTCCGCTTCATCGATGATCTTTACGCCGAGCTCTTTCGCCTTATCGAATTTGCTGCCTGGTTCGGCGCCCGCGAGGACGTAATCTGTTTTTTTGCTTACGCTGCCGGTGACGTGACCGCCGAGCGCTTCGATTTTTTCGCTGGCTTCTTCACGCGTCATTGATGGCAGCGTGCCAGTAAGGACAAAGGTTTTGCCAGTTAGCGGCAGTTTGGCTGCTATCTTCGCCGACACTTTTTCGCTCTTCGGCTCGATACCGAGTTCGTTTAGGCGTCGTAGAATTTTTTTGCCAGCAGGCGACGCAAAAAAATCAAGTACGCTCTCCGCTACTACTGGTCCGACTTCTGTTACGATACCGTCTTTGCCCGCCTTGCTCTTCGATGGTTTCGCAAAGCCCGATTTGATTAATCGGTCGGCGATTTCTTTGACAGCTTTCTTGTCGTCGCGCTTTTCGTGATACTCCACGATGTCGGAGAGCAATTGCGAGTCAGCCACGTCCTCGATCGTGTCGTGAAACCGGGCGAGCTGGGTGGAGGTCGCCTTCCCGACCTCAGGGATCGCCAACGCAAAAAGCCATCGCGAGAGCGGCAAGGTTCGCGAGCGCGCGATCGCGTTTATTGCCTTGGTGGCATTTTTCTCACCGAAAACGCGCGGTGCTTCCTCCGTGCCCAGATTTAGTTTCGCGAGTTGCTCGATCTTCAATTCAAATAAATCGAGCGGGTCGCGAACCCAGCCGCGCTCAACGAGTTTGTCGGCGACAATCCCGCCGATACTTTCGATGTCGAGCGCGCCGCGCGCGGCGAAAAATTCCACGCGTCGCGTAGTCTGTGCCGAACAGTACAGATTCTCACAGCGCCATGCCACGAATTCCGGGTCGCGCCGGATCGGGCTACCGCACACGGGACATTTGCCGTGAATGTGTTTTGCGAAATCGAACGGCTTCGTGTCTCGTGGCCGCTTTGATTTCACAACTTCAACGACCGCAGGAATAACTTCGCCCGCTTTTTCGATTACGACCGAATCGCCAATGCGAATGTCTTTGCGTTTGATTTCGTCTTCG
>JBLMXH010000103.1:0-4287 GCA_050257685.1 Nitrospirota bacterium | reverse complement strand
TCGGAGGACGGCAATCAAATCACAATCGATAATTACCCGAAACCACTTCCGTTAACCGCTGAGCAAAAGGCGATGATCGAAGAAGTGTCGAAGGTGCGTAATGAAGCGCAGACGAAGAAGCAGTTCAGCGTGAAACATTGGATAAACGATTTGCCATGGGAACAAGCGAACGAGCGCCTCGAATCGCAGCCGACTGTGAACATTGAAGGTCTGGTCGGCGGCTACACCGGACCCGGTGGCAAAACCATTCTTCCGCATCGCGCTGTGGCGAAGCTCGATTTGCGTCTGGTGCCGGACATGAAAGCGGCCGACGCACTGGCGGCCTTGAAGGCGCATCTCGCCAAGCGCGGTTTTGGCGACATCGAAGTAAACATGACCGGCGGCTACGATCCGACCGCGACGTCAAAAGATTCGGAGTTGATCCAGGCGCAGCTTGCCACTTACAAGAAGTTCGGCATCGATGCCCTAATGTGGCCGCGCAACGCCGGGTCGTATCCTGGTTACGTCTTCACAGGTGAACCGCTAAAGCTGGCCGCTGGCCATTTCGGACTGGGTCATGGCAGCGGCGCACATGCGCCGGACGAGTATTACATTATCGAATCGGCGAACTCGAAGATTCAAGGCTTCGATGGCGCGACAATGTCGTTCGTGGAATATCTCTATCAATTGGCGAAGTAATCGTGAGTGACGAATGACCCGATGTCAGGCCAAAGATTCTTCGCTTCGCTCAGAATGACATTTATACAGCGGGCCGCTACAGCAGCTTCGCGTCCAGATTGATCTGTGTGCCTGCGAGAGCGACGGAGACCGGGCAGTTCTTCTTGGTCAGCTCGGCTTGCTCCTGAAATTTTGCTTCGTCGATTCCTGGAACTTCGGCTTCGGTCTTCAGGTCGATAGTCGTGATCTTTGGAGCGCCGCCGACCATTTCGAGCTTCACGGTTGCGGTGGTGCTGATGCGTTTGGCGGGATGCCCTGCCTTTTCGAGATTGGCCGAGAGCGCCATGGAATAGCAGCCCGCCTCCGCGGCGCCGATCAGTTCCTCGGGATTTGTCCCCTTTCCTTCCTCAAAGCGCGATGAAAATGAGTAGGGCCCATCAAATGCGCCGCTGCCGAGCTTCATTGTTCCCCTGCCCTCTTTGAGGGTACCTTCCCATACCGCCGATCCAGTTCGTGTTGCCATTGTTTTCTCCTTAGTTGTTAATCGATTACGATTCGTGCCGCGCGCGGGCAAGCGCAACGCGTTTTTAGTTTAAACGTCCCTTATGTAAAGGCGCTCGCTGCGGCGAGCGCCTCCATAGATTCACGCCGCTTCAGGTGCAGCCCTGCCAGTCACAGGCGCGAAATGATTGAGCTTCCTTTCAGCGAGCTGACGTTGTTTGCGCCCGAGCCAGATGCTAAGTGCGCACCAGATTACCCCGAGCGGCACTGCCATCCAGGAAATACCGACCAGTCCCAACCCGAACCAGCGCATCAACGCATAGGACCACGCGCCGATTTGATCGCCAACGCGATAACCGAATGTATCGATGAGGCTTTTGGCTTTGTATTTGTCTTCTCGCCGCAAAACGGTGAAAAGAACCTCGCGAGCTGGGCGAAGCAAAGCGAAGCCTGCAGCCCGCCGCAAGATCTGGAAAGTCGCAAGCACGGTGAGAACCGGTGCAATACCAATCGCGGCAAATCCGATCGCGCTCAAAAGCGGCATCAGCACCAGCGTGATTCCAACGCCAAACCATTTCATCAGGCGGCCGGTCAGGAAAACCTGAATCAGGACCGTAATCGTGTTCACAGCGATATCGATGTTCGCGAGGAACGACGTACGCGCAGCGCGGTCCTGCAGTTGATGTTGAGTCAGATCGGCCTGCTGAAAATATGCCCACGTATTGGTAAGCGTGTAGATTATGAGAAACACGGCGAGACCCAGCAAGTAGGGCGATCGAGCAATGTGCGTCGCGCCCTCCCAAAACTTCCCGCCGATTGGCGCTTCTTCGTTCTTTGAAACGGCGGCGTCTGAAACAGATGTTTTACCGCCAACATCAAACTCGGAGGGAAATCTGCGCACACATTGCGCAGCAATCTCCAACATCACCGCCGTGATGAGGAGGAAAAGCCCGGTGCTCAGTTTTCCGGCGAGTGAACTTGTGACCAAACCGCCAACGATTCCACCAAGCGATCCCCCGACAGCAATAAATCCGAAAAGCCGTTTACCTTGTTCTGGTGTGAAGACGTCGGCCATGAACGACCAAAACATTGTGGTGGCAAAAAGATTGAAGACGCTGACCCAGATGAAAAATATTGGCGCGAGGATTACGCGTGTCTGCCCGGCTGGCATCCAGCGCATGAGGAGGAAGAAAACAAAAAGGTTCGCGATTGCGAAACGGTACGCGATCGGGATAAACCGACGGCGCGACATGCGCGTGACGATAGTGGCATAGAGCGCATTGGCGATGAGCATGCCGATCAGCGTGCCTGTGTACATCCACGGCAGATTTTCAACGCCGCGGTCCGCGCCGATCTCATCACGGATCGGCCGGATGACATAATAACCGCCGAGAACGACAAAGTTGAAAACAAACGCCAGCAGCAGCGCGTGAAGCTCGTTCGGTTTTACATCAACGATTTTCGAAAAAATGCGTTTCAATCAAATTCAATCTAAAAAACCGGAAGATCACGATTTTCCTGGGTTCCTGGATTCCTGATTCGATTTATTGGTTCTTTCGTGCCACGCAGCGAGGACCTCAGCTTCACGCTCTGGCGAGAGGCCCGCTTTGGGATGCGATTGCCGCTCTTGCGGACGCGACTTAAACCAGGCGAGCGTGTCGCGCGCTGTGACGTCGAGTGGTCGAAACGTCAGACCCCTGTTCAACGCGCGTTTGATGTTCGTTTGAGAAAGACCGCCCTCCTTGCCGATCCACACTGGCATGTCTGACCAAGCCTGCACTTTTTTCTCGGTCAAAAATTCTTCGCTGACCCAGGTAAACTTCGCGTCTGACTTCAAAGCGTTCTTAATGCCGTCCAGCATTCCACCTATCCCAAGCGGCTTGGCGGGACCGGTAGCGTTGTATGTTCCGGTCTCACGGTTCTCTGCCATACGAATGGTCCACTCGGCAAGATCACGCACGTCGATGAACTGGACCGGATCCTCCGGTGTCCCGGGCGCAAGCACCTCGCCGCCGCGATTGATCCGCACCGGCCAATAGGTAAAGCGGTCCGTCTCATCCCGCGGGCCAACGATCAACCCCGGCCGGATTACCAACGTCTTCCCGGGGAACCATTTCTCCGCTTCGCGCTCCGAGAGCACCTTTAGCGGGCCGTACGTCTTGAATTTGGACGCGCGCACTGCCTCAATCGTTTCCTTGTACGGATCGGCTCCATCGTATTTTTCTGTGGGCGCATTTTCATCGGGTCCCTGCTTTGGCTCGCCATAAACGGAAATCGTTGAGATGAAAACGTAGCGATCCACATTTCCCTTGAGCAGCTGCGCCGCATCGCGCACCCATGCCGGTAACATAGTGGGATTATCAATCACTACGTCCCACTTCCGGTTCTTCAACGCCTCGAGGTTCCCGTTGCGATCGCCAATAAGCTGTTCGACCTCCCCGGGCAATTCGCCAGGATGCGTTTTGCCCCGATTAAACGTCGTGACCTTATGTCCGCGATTAAGCGCATATTGCACCTGATAGGGGCCGGTGAACCCGGTGCCGCCGAGAATCAGGATGCGCATCGGTGTCGGCGCTTTCTCTGCAAACAAAGATGTCGATGTCGCCCGGGATGCGAGCGCGCCCGCAGCAGATAGCTTGATAAAACGACGGCGATTCATCGGGGGTATATACGTGTTGTAGGGTGTCTGTGCCAGTTCGAGAACGGAGCAAGCAGGAACCAAGCGAAATCGATGGGAAACCCGACCGGCGAGCGAATTGGCAAGGGTGAATCAACCACCCTACAGTGCAAGAATGACGCGACGTGAAGCTGCGAGAGTGATCGGAACCGCAACCGCGGGCCTGGTATTGCCGATTGATCCATCGCGCGGGGGATCGAAGCGCGAATCGTCACGAATGCTCACGCGCGCCATTCCATCTTCGAAGGAAAAACTCCCCGTAATCGGACTCGGTACCTGGCAGGCATTCGATCTTGCCCTTACCGCGGACATTCGAAAACGGCTCGAAAACGTTCTGTCGCTCTTTGTAACGCTCGGCGGCAGTGTTATCGATTCGTCGCCGATGTACGATCGCGCAGAGGAAGTGATCGGGGAGCTCACGTCTGCGCTTAAGATTCGGGAGAAGCTGTTCC
>JBLMXH010000102.1:0-4252 GCA_050257685.1 Nitrospirota bacterium | reverse complement strand
GCGTGCTGGTCGCCGCATTTTGCGGCGACGAACTTTTAAGGGCACGCATCTCATCGTCCGCCGTCCACACCCACGGGTAATCTTCATTTTGTCCGGCCACGCCCGAATTCCAGGGATTTCGCAGAATGTAATGAAACTTTTCGTGGAGATCGGATTCTGATCGAATCAGTCGGTCAAATGATTCTTTTTCCCAAACTGGTCCGGTTGTTTGTTGGGCTTTGTTAATCTCGTGAGCAGTAAAGGATTTTATCGACTGCATCAGTTCTGCGATTGACCAAAAGATAGGGTCATTCTGTGCGTCGAATCGCTTGGGCGATGGCTGCAGTAGTAAATGAACATGATCCGGCATCACGCACGCGGCGTAGAGGTGATACCGTTTCTCGTGGAAGTGCCGGAGCGCGTTGAGCACTATGCTTCGCGTGGCAGGCGACAGCTTTGTTCGCTGACGCGTAGTGATCGTTAGGGCGTATGTCGCCCATGGGCGATCGAAATGCGGCAAGTATCGTTTCGAATAGCGGACGCCTTTGGATTGGGGAGCATACGCGTCTCGCGTGTGGGTCGTTGCGTCTCGCGACGAAGAAGTTTTCTCTTGACGGTGCTGCTCATGAAAAGTTCGTGCTGTTGAGACAACAGCACCAGCACCCGAGACGGGCGCGCTCCCCGGATTTTGCGCGTTCTGCGCGAATAACGGCAATGGACCGGTTTCTGCCTGCCTCGCGCCTGTTCGCAAAGCCAGGCGGATGCCCAGCGGATCGAGCCAACGCCGCAGTACTTCGTAATGCTGCTCGGCCAGAATTTGCGTCGGCGCCATGAACGCGGCCTGATATCCCGCTTCCACCGCAAGAAGCATTGCCGCGATCGCGACGATCGTTTTTCCCGAACCGACGTCGCCCTGCAACAAACGATTCATTGGAAAATTCGCTGCCAGATCGCGTCGGATTTCCGAGACCACTTTTGTCTGCGCAGCAGTCAGTTCGAAGGGCAGCGCCTTCAAGAATTTTTCCAGGAGCGCGCCTGACCCGCAGTGTGCCTGGCCGGCTCGAGCTGATGACTCGAAACGTCGCGAGGCAATCAGCATTTGCATGGCAAAAAATTCCGAGAGCACGAGATGCTCGCGCGCGGCATCACGCGCTTCCCAACTCCCGGGAAAATGTATGGCTCGAATTGCGTCCGATCGCTGACCGCGCACCAAACTGGCCGGCGCAATGGGTTGCCATGCTACGTCTGGAAACTCATCTAAAACACGATAGACGAGGCCACGCAAGACGCGCTGCGAAAGACCTTCAGTCGCAGGGTAAATTGGCGTAATCCGGCGAAAATGAATTGAAATCTCGTCGTCGTTCTCGATCACCTCGAACTCGGGATGGTCCATGCAAATTCGTTTTCCACGCAGACGCGGCCTGCCGAAGACAACGATGCGCTGGCCCGTAGCGATCATTTTCTGCACGTAATGCAGATTGAACCAGCGGCACACGAGCGGCTCGCTCAACGCATTCGGTTGGGATTCTTCAAGCGTCGCTTCAAAGATTTTCTTCCAGCCGCCAAAGCGGCGCAGCGAAGTTTTGGTCACCTCTCCGCACAAACACATCGGACCGTCGGTTTCTTCGCGTGGAAAGTGTGGGAACTCGGTCCGATCCTCGTGACGCCGTGGAAAATGCGTTAGCAGATCTTCTGTGGTCTCAATGCCGAGTCGTCGCAGCGCGAGCAACCGCGGCCGCGGAATCCAGCTTAAATCTTCAAGCTTTGTCGAAACGTTGGTCACGCCATTCGGCTTAGTGCTCAAAGCTTCTCGGCTGCGCGCAGCCCCTCGATCCGCATGCCAACCAAAGTCTCACCACCGTATTCATCCGCTGCAATGCGGAATGCGACATCCCAGGGTGGCGTCGGCAAATCGTTCGACGCTCCGTCGAAGTAGACGGCCCGACGATGCCGGTCGCCCTGGCGTAATCGAAATACGAGATGCTTTTCGTTTGAGACTCGCGGCGGCCCTACCGGCTCGACCGCACGTGCAAAGAAAAGTGGCTGAGGATTGCCATTTCCGAACGGCTGCAAAAGCTCGTGGCAGCGGAGCAATTCAACGTCGATGTTTGTGAACGGGAGCTCGTGATCCAGTCGCAGCGACCGTTGCAGAGCCTCTCCTAACAATAACTCTCGCGCCGTACTGCAAAACGCTTCCGCAAATGTCGGAAAGTTTTCCTCGTGCAATGCTAAACCGGCAGCCATTTCGTGGCCGCCGAATTTTTCGAGAGTGGGCGCGCATTGAGTGAGCGCATTGACGAGATTTAGCCCCTCGATGCTCCGTCCGCTTCCCTTACCGACGCCGTTCTCGTCGAAACCGATCACGATGGTGGGCCGATGGTATTTTCGAGCTATCCGCGACGCTACGATGCCCAGCACGCCTGGATGCCAACCCCGCGCTCCAGTTACGATTGCCGCGTCGCGAGCGGCGTCGAATTGTTTTTCAATTGTTGCAATGGCGGCAGCGAGAATTTCCTTCTCCACTTCCTGGCGTGCGCGATTTTGCTGGTCGAGTTCGGTGGCCAAAGCGGTCGCTTCATCTTCATCGTTTGTCAGCAATAGTCGCAAAGATTTTTCCGCCGTGCTCAACCGGCCCGCAGCGTTCAATCGTGGTCCCAGGCGGTAACCGATGTCCTCGGGCAAAATCGGCGAACGCACTCCGGCGACTTGCATTAGCTTCTTAAGACCGAGCCGCGATGTGCGGCCGATTTCGATCGCGCCCCGTTGCACCAGGACACGGTTCTCCTCCACCAGCGGAACGATGTCGGCGACGGTGCCGAGCGCGACCAGGTCGAGCTTTGATTTCAGATCGAACTCAGGAAGCGGCCGCGCTTTCAACAGCGCATGGCACAGCTTAAATACGATCCCGACGCTGCAGAGATAATGAAATGGCGAGGCTGAATCAGCCTTCGGATTTACGATGGCAACGCAATTGGGCAGCTGCGATTTCGGTTCGTGATGATCGAGCACTATGACATCGACGCCGCGATTCCTGAGCTCTGCAATCTCTCCGACTGAAGCGGTGCCGCAGTCAACAGCGATCAGCAGTTGCGGGCGATGCTGCTCAAGGCAGCGTTCTACACTTTCCTGGCTCAGCCCGTAGCCCTCCTGCATCCGCAATGGCAAAAACAGCGCAGGCGTCGTGCCATAGGCGCGCAGCATTTCTGCGAGCAACGCGAGGGAGGTCACGCCATCGACGTCATAATCGCCGAATAACACGATGCGTTGGTGCGAATCGAGCGCACTCAGAATGCGAGCGACTGCTGCACGCATTTGCGGGAGCAAAAAAGGATCGCTCAACGAGCTAAGGCGCGGCCGCAGGAAATTTCGAACTTCCTCCGTGTTCCGGAACTGTTTCCGAAAAAGGAGGCGCGCAATGCATTCAGATCCACAAATTTCGTTCCACGCAATCGCACTGCCATTAAGGTTTTCGCATGGCGGTAAAATCCATCGGTCCTGCACCGGCTCAGTTTATTTACTGTGCGATGAGTGACAAGACGACGCCGCGAATTGCCTTGAAGAATGGCTATTTTGATTCCGTCGCGCGCGCGGGCTTTTCGGGAAATTCGAAACCGACTTTTCCGTCCTCCAGTTTCAGATAGGCCGCAAAAGGTCGTCCACGCTTCGAGATGAAGCCTTCGAGGAGATCGGTCTTCCCAGTGGTGAGAAGCTTTTGCGCCTGTTCCTTTGGGATCTCGCGGCCAAGAATCGTTTTGCTGAGCTTGAATTTACAAGGCTTTCGATCGGCCTGTGAGTCCTCGCAGATATAACTCGTCTCAATTTCAAAAACTTTTCCGCCGGAGGTTGGGCATTCGCCAAGGGGCTCTTTTCCTGTGAAATCAATCTTTGCGGCCGGCTCCTTGGTTTTTCGTTCTTTTTTCGCTTTCGGATCCCGCTTCTCGAATTCGAAGCCGACATCTTTCTTATCATTGAGTACGAGAAACGCTTTGAATGGCCTGCCCTTGCGAGAAATGAACCGCTCCAGTAAATCTGTTTTCCCGCTCGCGAGCAGTTTGTTCATCTGTTCTCGCTCGATGGGTCGCTGTAGGATCACTTTACCGGATCGGAAGTCGCAGGTTTTGGTTGGGCCCACTGAATTTTCGCAGATGTAGGTCATTCCGGATTCAAATACGCGTCCGCCGCACTTCGGGCACGTTCCCAACGATTCCTGTCGCGAGAAATCCACGGTGTGCGCTGCGCCATTGTCCTGCCCGTTAGTTCCGAAATCGAATGC
>JBLMXH010000101.1:0-3796 GCA_050257685.1 Nitrospirota bacterium | reverse complement strand
GTTTCCGAAGAAACGCATTCCAGATGGAAATTTCTTCCTCGTTCGGTCGGCGGCCACGGGCAAAGCACCATTCCAGGATTTCATCATCCGATCCGCCTTTGAGCGTACGGTCCACAAGCTCGTCGTAATTCACTTTGAGGAATCTCGTACAACGCGCGTCGAAGTGGGTCGGATCCTCGACACCGGTAAAATAATCTGGCGGCAATTTCCCAGCGGCCTTTAACCGGATCTTGTCGAGCATTCGAGCAAAATAAATAAGACCTTTTGTTTCAATGTAATCGGTACACGGAGTTTTAGTCTGCATTTGAACGAAAGCTTCTGATCGTGCGCTCAGGTGTCAACAGTCCACTTGGCGCGCAATGGCCAGACCACTTTCGATGGATAGTTGCTCTTACTCGTGCTCGTGCTCATGGTCATGCTCATGATCGGAAAAAAACGCCGCGCCTCGAACGCCCAACATACAAGGCCAAATTCTCATGGGAAACGGCGTCGCCATTCGTTAGTCGGTTTTGAAATGGTCCGCCTGGATCGCACAGCGGCCGAACCACTACATCAACAATTGTATCGGCAGATTCGTGATGAACTTGCCGTAGGAAGCTTCAATCATCATTCCGCAAGGCTTCCTTCTTCTCGCGCGTTAGCCGCCGATTTTGGAGTGTCTCGTTTCACGGTGAATCTCGCGCTCACAAGGCTTCATGCGGAGGGATATCTTGAATCTAAAATTGGATCAGGCACCTTCATTTCCGAGGCGTTGCCGGAAACTTTTCTGAGTGCGCGATCGACAACATCAGCTCCTGCGACAGAACGTCCACCGCGCCTTTCGAATCGAGTAAAAGATATTCCCGACCAGAGAGTCGGTAAGCAGTTCGATTTCGGAATCGCCGGGCCGCCCGGCGTATCCTTTGTTCCAGCTGTCGCCGCACTCGACGAGTTTCCAATCGCAATTTGGGAGCGATTGAGAGCACAAGTTCTCGCACAAAAAGGCGCGCATCTGCTCCAGTATGCGTCAAGCCGTGGCGATCCCGACTTGCGCAAGGCATTGGCAACTTATTTGTGTGATTACAGAGGCGCGCGCTGCGGTCCAGATCAAATCATCATCACCGCTGGAACCCAGCAGGCAATGATGATCAGCGCGATGGCGCTGGTAAATCGAGGCGAGGTCGCATGGATTGAGGACCCGGGATTTTACCAAGCTCGCCGCGCATTCGGTTTTGCAGGGGCGGTTGTTGTGCCAAGGCCCGTTGACCAAGAAGGAATCACAATCACGCGGCCTTCGATGCAGCGCTCGCCAAAAATAATTTACGTAACCCCTTCCCATCAATTTCCTCTCGGCATGACAATGAGTCTTTCGCGCCGGACGGCTTTAATCGATTTTGCACGCGCATGCGACGCCTACGTTTTTGAGGATGATCACAACTCGGAATTTCGGTATACCGGTCCCCCGCTCCCATGTTTGCAGGGCCTGGATAACGTGGGTCGCGTCATCTATTCAGGCACACTAAGCAAGATCCTGTATCCATCGTTGCGGCTGGGCTATATCGTCGCGCCACAGCAGCTGGTCGAACCGATGATTAAGATTCGGGCTGTGATGGACCAACATTCTCCCGCAATCGATCAGGCGACGCTGGCCCGATTCATTACAGAAGGCTTTTTCCTTACTCACATCAAACGGATGCGAAAATTATATTCGGACCGAAGAGACTTTTTTATCGAACAATTCAACAACTTGTTAGGCAATTACTTCATCCTAGAAATCCCTGAAGCCGGATTACATTTCGTGGCGTGGCTACGACGAAAAGAGCACATGCCGCTGATCACACGTGTCTGCAATGACATCGGTATCAGGCCGTCGCCGTTGTCGTCGTGCTTTATGAAAGTGGAGCCGAAGCCGGCGCTGACATTTGGATTCGCCGCGTGGTCGCGCGCGCAGATCCGTGAAGGCCTTGGCAAGTTCGCGGGGCACTTAATTCAAGATTGAATTAAGCGCAGTTCTCCTTCGGGTGCGCACCCCTATCTTGCGTGTGGTGTTCGGCATCCTGCCGAACACACCTGTAAGCGGCAGGATGCCGCTTCATGCACGCTGCAAACGTGCGCTCCCAGAAACCGGTCCGTACCAAATCTGCCAAGTGGCTATGGAGGTGACACCTGGCCAGTTCCTAAAGTGTCGTCATGAAAATTCAACAAAGGAGACAAACATGATAACACAGTTCACAACCAAAAGAGCCAACCAGACTCTTTTCACTGTTCTGATCGCCGTCTGCTACGCAGCAATACTAACACCGGTATATGCGCAAACGCCCGCAGCAATGAATGCAAAGTCGCAATACCTGGTGTCTACCCTTCCCGATTTTGGTGGCACCAGTAGCGGCGGAAACAGCATCAATGACCAGAGCTGGGCGGCAGGCTATTCCAGAATGCCGAATAGGAACCGGCACGCCACGCTATGGCGAAGCAGTTTACTTACCGACCTCGGCACACTTGGCGGACCAAATAGCAGTGTCACATGGAACGTGAAGAATACTCAGGGCATCATCGTCGGTATTTCTCAGACCGCCGATCCTGAGCCGCTCGGAGAGGCTTGGAGTAGCGCGGCTTTCTACAGTTCGCCTAACAACGTCGGCTATATCAACCTCGGGTTCGTGTGGCAAAACAACCAGATGAGAGGACTTCCTCCGTTTCCTGGCGGAAATAACAGCTTTGCAACCGGAGGCAATAACTTAGGCCAGGTAGTCGGGTGGGCTGAAAATGGTCTTGATGACGACGCGTGCGTCTCGCCACAAGTCCTGCAATTTCGTCCAGCTGTGTGGACTCTGGGACCACCGGATCAAATCCAAGATCTTCCCCTGATCTCGGGCGACAGCTCGGGAGCTGCGACGGCGATCAACGATAATGGTCAGATCGTAGGCATCTCGGGTATCTGTGACCAGGCTGTCGGAAGACGCACGGCGAAGCATGCGGTGCTTTGGCAAAATGGCACCGTCACGGATATTTATCCGAACGCCCCGGCCCCATGGTGGAATACGCCGACGGCAATCAATCAACGAGGTGATGTCGTTGGGTTTGCCGGTGACCCGGCGTTTCTAGAAGGCGACATTTTACACGCTTTCATGTGGACAAGAGACGATGGTGTTCGACAGCTAAAACCTTTGCCAAACCGTACGCCAAAGCATGTAGATAGTGAGGCATATGGCATTAACGAACAGCGCCAGGTAGTCGGTGTCTCATGCGACGCTGACTTCGTCGATTGTCGTGCAGTTATTTGGGATCACGGCAACACGCCAACGGATCTAAACGATCTCAAAGCACCTGGCTTTTCTGCAGTGCTCGGAGTCGCGAAAGATATAAATAACAAGGGACAGATCACAGGCAGAGCTGCCGATCCAGATACCGGTGCATTAACCGCCTTTTTGGCGGTCCCGGTTTCACAATAAACAGGAAAGAGAAACAAAGCGTTCCGGATGTCACTCAGTTGAGCGACATCCGGCATTTGTTTTGTTTACCGGCGGCCGATTTGCCAAACGGATTGGCGACCGCGCGCTGGCGAACTTTTAAAATGGGCCTGACTGGGCTCGAACCAGTGACCCTGCGCTTATCAAGCGCATGCTCTAACCAACTGAGCTACAGGCCCGTGTACGGGTGCGTCGCAGGTTTTCGAATTTCGATTCTCGATCTTACGTCGCGCCGATTTACTTAAATCGACAATCGCAAATCGCAAATTGAAAATCAATGGAGGCAAGGGGATTCGAACCCCTGACTTCCAGCTTGCAAAGCTGGCGCTCTACCAACTGAGCTATGC
>JBLMXH010000100.1:0-5712 GCA_050257685.1 Nitrospirota bacterium | reverse complement strand
CACCTTCCGAGCCAAAAACAACACCAGCGATACACCCCGGGTAAAGCATTACGGTTTAATCGCAGAGGAGGTCGCTACAGTTGACCCTGACCTGGTGGTGTTTAATCGCGACGGCAAACCTGAGACTCTTCGCTTTGATTCGATCAACGCGATGTTGCTGAACGAATTTCTCAAAGAACACACGAAAGTCGAAAAGTTGGAAGCCGCATTTGCCGAACAACGAGAAGACTTCCAATGCAAGCTCGCCGAACAAGAAAAGCAAATCGCAGTGCTCGCGTCAGGCCTTCAGGCAGTGAGCGCGCAATTTAACGCAAGCAAGCCGGCGGCTCGAGTCGCGAGCGCAATCTCTCGTTGACACAACGCGCGTCAGCAAACTTTAAACAACGTCAAAAACTATGAAACCAACAAATCAATTCAAACAACTCTCTCCCATGCCGAAAGCAGTCAGAGCAGTGGGGATTCATATAACCTTGCTTCTGGCTTGCTTTTCACTTTCGCCAATAGCCCAGGCAGTCGTCCCGCCGCCAGACGGCGGCTACCCGGGCTTCAATACAGCCGAGGGACAACAGGCCCTTTTTAGTCTCACGAGCGGTGTTGCGAACACCGGACTGGGCTGGTTTTCGCTGTGGAGCAACACCGACGGGAGCTTTAATACGGCAATCGGAACCGGCACGCTCCTTTTCAACATCGGAAACCAGGATACGCAGGAGGGAATGGAAAACACGGCTGTTGGTGCCGCGGCACTTTTATCGAATACCACCGGCAGCATCAACACAGCCAGTGGAAGCTCGGCGCTTTTTAGCAACACTACCGGCGGCGCCAATACCGCCATTGGCGAGAAGGCGCTTTATGCCAATACGGCCGGCAGCGGCAACACGGCCAATGGCGTTCAGGCGCTTTATAACAATACCACAGGCGCCGGCAATACGGCCATGGGTGACGGTGCACTTTATAATAACACCGCCGGTAACAGCAATGTGGCAGTAGGCGATTTTGCCGGCTACAGCGTGACAACAGCCAGTGACGTCACTTGTATTGGCGCGAATGTGTTGGGCGCGAACGTGAGCAATACCACTTGGATCGGCCACGTCTATGGCGTGACTACGCAAAGCGGCGCCACGCTGCCAGTTATTGTGTCCAATGACGGGCAGCTCGGCACGGTGGCTTCCTCGAAGCGGTACAAAAAGGATATCGCCACCATGGACAAGGTTAGTGACTCAATCCTGTCGCTCCGACCGGTCACATTTCATTACAAGGCAGACACCGCAGGCACCCCGCAATTCGGCCTGATCGCCGAAGAAGTGGCAAAAGTCGATCCGGCGCTGGTCCTCCCTGACAAGGACGGAAAGCCGTACACAGTCCGCTACGACGCCGTGAACGCGATGCTGCTCAACGAATTCCTCAAAGAACACAAACGAGTCGAGGCGCAACAAGTGACGATCACTGAACTGAAATCAACTGTCGCGCGGCAACAAAAAGGAATGGAGGTTTTGACGGCGCAACTCAAAGAGCAAGCGGCCGCGCTCCAGAAGGTGAGCGATCACCTCAATATCAACCGGTCTGCACCGCAACTGGTCGTCAATCCCTAAACTGCCGATTAAAGGAACTATTATGCCTGACCATACGACTGTTCGCATGAGATCGCTTGTCACGTCGGTTTCTTTAGATTGCTCCTTCAACTCGCCGGCTTCGTTCTTGAGTTTTGCATCTGAAGCCGTATTAAAAATTCAATCCAACTAGAAAGGTTCTTTATGCCACTCCTAAAACCGGACCCGACCTTTTATCCTTCGCCGCGCCTGGCAATGCAGGCGCCTCCGGAAAAACATGCCTTCGTCGCCGCGCTGAATCCTCCCGGCAGCAAACTCAATGACGCGTTGCTGGTCGTTGATGTTGATCCCGCGTCATCCACATACGGCCAGCGCGTAGGCGAGGTCAAAATGCCAAAATTTGGTGATGAGCTGCATCACTTTGGATGGAACGCGTGCAGCTCGGCGCTGTGTCCCTACGCGCCGCATCCACACGTTGAACGGCGTTATCTCCTTGTGCCCGGAATCCGTTCCTCGCGCATTCACATCATCGATACCAAGCCAGATCCGCGGAAACCACAGATCGTCAAAGTGATCGAGCCTGAGGAAATTTTCGCGCGCACGAATTATTCGCGGCCGCATACCATTCACTGCGGTCCTGAAGCTATTTACGTTAGCGCACTCGGGGATCCCAACGGCGAGGGTCCGGGCGGCATTTTCATGCTCGACTGCGAAACGTTTGAAGTGCTCGGCCAGTGGGAAGTCGACCGTGACGCGCAGTTTCTGCATTACGATTTTTGGTGGCACCTTGGGTTTGACACGTTGCTCAGTAGCGAATGGGGAACGCCGAAGATGATTGAGAACGGAGTTCAACCAGATCTGCTTCTTGGCGGCAAATACGGACATCAAATGCATGTTTGGGATCTGCGTCGACGACGACATCTTCAGACGCTCGATTTAGGTAAGGAGCAGCAAATGGTTCTCGAGATGCGGCCCGCGCATGACCCGAGGAAAGCTTACGGGTTTGTCGGAGTGGTCGTTTCGCTCAAGGACTTGTCTGCCTCGGTTTGGCTTTGGCACCGGGACAACGGCACATGGGATGTAAAGAAAGTGATCGAAATTCCAGCCGAGCCGGCTCAGCCCGAACAGCTCCCGGCGATGCTCAAAGATTTCAAAGCAGTGCCGCCATTGGTGACGGACATTAATTTATCGCTGGATGACAAATTCCTTTACGTCTCCTGCTGGGGAACTGGCGAATTTTTGCAATACGACGTTTCTGATCCGTTCAATCCGAAGAAGACCGGCTCGGTTCGCATCGGCGGGATTGCCAATCGTACGGCGCATCCAAGCAAGCCTGATCAGCCGCTCAAAGGTGGCCCGCAAATGGTTGAAGTCAGTCGCGACGGTAAGCGAATTTACTTCACCAACTCGCTTTATGCGGCTTGGGACGAGCAATTTTATCCCGAGGGCGTCGACAGTTGGATGGTCAAACTGAACGCTAATCCAAACGGCGGTATGACGTTTGACGAGAGCTTTTTCCTGGAAAGCAGCGACTATCGCGTTCATCAAGTCCGCCTCGAAGGAGGCGATTCCTCGAGCGATTCCTATTGTTTTCCGTGAGCGAGCTCTGGCCGTGGCTGGCGGTCTTTGGGCTGGGCGTATTTCACGGAATCAATCCGGCCATGGGCTGGCTATTTGCGGTGGCCCTCGGATTGCAGGAGCAAAAACGTGCAGCTGTGTTTCGTGCGTTACCGCCGATGGTGCTGGGCCATGCACTTTCCATCGGAATCATTATCGCTGCGGTTCTTCTGGCTCGCGTCAGCCTGCCGCATCGCGCCGTAAAAATTGCTGCTGCGGCGATCCTTTTTGCCTTCGGTTTATATCGTCTGCTTCGTTCGCGTCATCCAAACTGGGTGGGGATGCGAGTCGGTTTCGGCGATTTGACGCTTTGGTCGTTTGTCATGGCGTCCGCGCATGGCGCAGGATTGATGCTCGTCCCGTTTTTCCTGCCATCGCCGGCTGCCGGTGAGATGCATCACAATCACGGCGCTCACCAGATGCATGCGTGGGCGTTCGCGAATTTTAGCGGGCCATCTCTGCTCATCGCCGCCGTCGTAGTCCACACACTGGGATATCTTGTCACGACCGCGCTGGTCGCGATCGTTGTTTACGAAAAACTCGGCGTCGCGATACTGCGCCGCGCGTGGTTCAACCTCGATCTAATCTGGATGCTGGCGCTGATGATCACCGGTGCGTTTATTTTGTTTTCGTGACGTGAGCGCTGAATCTCACCAGTTCGTGATTCGCACAGCACAAGCCGTCCCGGTAAGTCATTCTGAGGAAGCGAAGAATCGCGGATTAATTTTGGAGCGATTAGCCCAACCGAAATAGACATCAGAGATGTTTCGCTCGACATGACAGACCCACGTATTTGAAATGAGTTCCAGAAGCAGGTGGATAAAGCTGGCGGTGTGAAAATCCTTACCACGATTGCAGAGGTGCGTGCTCAGCCGCGCGCGAAGCCGCGCGTGCTCGTTCCGACGATGGGCGCGCTGCACAAGGCGCATGGCGAGTTGATTCGCGTGGCCCGCGAAGTCGCCGGTAAAGATGGCGAAGTCAGTGTGAGCATTTTTGTTAATCCGCTTCAGTTTGAGCCGGGCAGTGACTACAACCGATATCCGCGTCCGGAGAAAGCGGACGAGGAATTCTGCCGGAATGCGGGCGTCGATCTTTTATTTCGTCCGTTAGCCGAAGAGGTTTATCCAGCCGATCGCTCGACATTCGTAGAAGAGACTTCGTTATCGACCGCGCTGGAAGGCAAATCGCGCCCCGGACACTTCCGCGGGGTGTGCACAGTGGTCGCGAAACTATTCAACATCCTGACGCCTGATGCGGCCGTGTTCGGCGAAAAAGATTTTCAGCAATTGGCAATCATTCGACGGATGGTGCGCGATCTCAATTTCAATATCGACATCATCGCAGTGCCCACCATACGGGAAGAAGACGGCCTGGCATGCAGCTCGCGCAATCAGTATTTGAACGCCGAAGAGCGAAGGCAGGCTAGTGTCCTGTACAAAGCACTCATGACGGCCAAAAATGCCGATAAGAAATCTGCCAAAGACGTCGTGGCGCTGGCGCGGCGGAGGATCAGCGAAGCACATTTGGCCCGAATCGATTACGCAGAGGTCGCCGACGCAGAAACCTTAAAGCCGGTTGAAATAGCTGGAGCGAATAGCGTGCTACTGCTGGCCGTTTTCTTCGGCAAGACCCGTTTGATCGACAATATGCGGCTGGCCTAACCAGCTTGCTGCCTTCGAATTCTGATCCCCGAGATCCCCTCACCGGGTGCCGCGTGGGAAATTTTAGGCTTGCTCCGGAGGCGAAATCCGGTAGAAGAGACAGCGGTCTGCATGAAGAGACTTCTCGCGGTTTGTTTCAGTCTTGCAGTTGCTGGCGCCCCGAAAGTCTTCGGGGACGAGCAATCCACTTCTCCCTACGCCACGGCAGCGGATTTCGCGAAATACGCGATGAAGCTGCGGGAGCAGGCGTTGCTGAAAGTGGAACCGCAAGTCCTTATCCCAACCAGTTCCCACCCGGCGGTCCAGCGGTATCCGTGGAAAATGAATATCGTCACGACGGTGTTTTGGGTGGGGGAACAGGCCAGCGGAAACAATCCGGTCCCTAACTACAAGAGTTCGTGGGATTTTAATTGGACCGCGAATTACGGCGGCACAGACAACCCGGACCCGAGCGCTCGCCGGAATTACATTCCGATCGCGTTCGTCCCGAGGCAGAATCCCTTCTACTTCGCGTTGCCTTATAACGACGTCACGCACGGCCAATTCAAGCCGGAAGCACCGCTGGTGATCCCGTGGTTCAAGCAATCTTACACCGGGCCGGGCCAGTCAGTCTGCCGCCATCGTTGGATAGCCATTCGCAAAGGGAATCGCGTCTGCTACGCGCAATGGGAAGATTGTGGACCGTTTCGGACTGACCATTTTCAATACGTTTTCGGCAATGAGCGACCGAAGCCAAATCTCAACCATGGCGCCGGATTGGATGTTTCCCCGGCGGTCCGCGATTATCTGGGACTAGCGCCAACAGACGTGACCGACTGGCAATTTGTGGAAGTTCGGGATGTGCCTCCGGGTCCCTGGCGAAACTACGGCGATAACAATCATTTCGT
>JBLMXH010000099.1:0-3379 GCA_050257685.1 Nitrospirota bacterium | reverse complement strand
GCAGGCGTGCACGGTGGCGAATACCCTGCGGTCGAAGCGGTGATCCGATTGGGCAAAACGCTCGATCCAACAAAGATTTCCGGCACCGTCGTTTTGATGCCGGTGTTGAATCTGCCGGCGTTTCGGACGCGAACCCCGTTTGTTTGTCCGATCGACAACGTGAACCCGAATCGCGTGTTTCCAGGCGATCCGCGCGGCAGTTATTCGGAGCAAATGACATATGCGTTGATCAATGAATTTGTCGTTCACGCTGACGCGTACGTTGATCTTCATGGCGGGGATATTCCGGAAGCGCTGGTGCCATTTGTAATCTGCAGGTCCGGTAACGACGAAGTTTCTGAGAAATCGAAAGCAATCGCGACGGCGTTTGGTTTGCCGTACGTGCTTACGGTCAGTAAGCCCATTCAGCCGAGCAAAGGTTCATCAAGTTATGCCGCGGCGGCGGAAAAGGGAGTTCCTTCGATCCTCGCAGAAGCCGGAGGAGTTGGGCAGATGCAGGAGGAGGCGGTCGAGCTGCTCATGCAAGGTGTGATTAACGTGATGCGGCATTTGGGAATGGTGGAAAGCGTCGCGGACGCAAGCACGACCACGAACGATGAAATCCGAATGACTAATCACGAAATAAATCCGAAACCCGAAATTCAGAAGACGGCCCGCAGGGTCGTGGCTACAAAGAGATCTGCGGCCGGCACCGTGCCCGCAGTGCTTTGCGACAGCGATGCAGGCGTGGGGGCCGCCTCTACACTTTTGACGAAGTTTGAATGGGTTTACACGAAGCGCGCCGGGATGTGGTATTCGAAAGTGAAACCGGGGCACGTTGTAAACGAAGGAGAACAGATCGGTACAGTGGGAGATTTGTTTGGTGACACAGTCGAGAAAATTATTTCGCCAGTGAACGGTGTGGTTTTGTTTCTCACTATCAATCCATCCGTGCTCGAGAATGGATTACTGATGGGAATCGGCGCGGGGTAGAAGCAAATTAATCAGGAAACCAGAAACGCGGGAATCGAGGAAAGCGACTTCCGAGATATAAGGTAGAACTGCAAGGACAGCGAAGAAGCGAGCGTAGCGACTGAGCTCAATCGAGGAAAACGATTTTCAAAGTGGAGGCTAAACCCGCAAACGATTGTAGGGCGTCTGTGTCAGACGCCTCGGCGTTTCACAGAAACGCCCTACAATGCCGCCACCAGATTTTTCGAACGGCAACTCTCAGTCGAATTGTTTTTCCAGCGTTCCCGCTTTCCTAATCAGCAGAGCGACTCCACGGCAGCGACGATGCCGCCGACGATTCCGCCTACAACGCCGCCGATCGGATTCCAGCCGCTCATCCGTAGACCGCCGAATGCGCCACCAGCCACACCGAGCAGGATGTTGCGGATTGGATGTTTCGCGGCTCTCGCCAACGCGCGGCCGCGGCGGCCGACGTTCGAAGGAATAACATAGTTCGCGATCGCGCCGATCATCGCCAGCGCGACGGGGCTTGCGCTTCGATCGGTCAACATGCGTTTGTGCAATCCTTGGACATACGCCACGAACTTGTCAGCCTCTCGGTCCGAGCCAACAGCGAAGCCGCGCTTGCCGAGCTCGAGCAACGTGCGCCGTTCCGCCTCGGATATTGCTCCGCCACGAGCTAGCTGGCGGACGATTTCGTAAAAAGCTTTCTGGTGATCAGGCCCAAGCTGTTCGCGTAGTCGAAACGCTTCAGTCTGAAGATCGCCAAACTGAATTCCGGCTGAGGCTGCCAACGCTCGAACCGAATCCCCACATCCACCGCAGTTGTTGTTGCCGTTCTTTTTCATTGTAATCGAACGTCAACCGTTCGATTGAATCGGCAACAAGGAAATCGGGAGCGTTTAGAATCTGGAAGCCAGGAAACCAAAAGGTTTTGAATCAGGAAATCAGGAAAATAGATTACTGTAGGGCGTCTGTGTCAGACGCCTCGGCGTTTCCTGAAACGACCTACAATCAATAGCCGAGCGCTTTTTTTCGATCGTTTGCGCCGGGCAGGGCATCCTTTTTCACTGTGATCGCTGGCGCGCCGGAGTCTTTGATTTGATTCGCCTCGACGGAGTTGAACTCGATGTCTTTGGTGTACTCTGCCGGAACATCTGCATCGGCATAGATGGCGTGCACAGGACAAACCTCCACGCACGCCATGCAATCGATGCAGTCGTCGGGATGAATGACGACCTGGTTTTCCATTTCGTAGAAGCACGCGACTGGACAGACTTCTACGCAGTCGGTGAATTTGCATCCGTTACATTTCTCGGTCACAACGTGGGCCATAGCGTTTCAGTATTTAATTCAGAATTGCGTGAAAAAACTTTATACGGGTAATGAGCGATCACGGCGAGTCAAATCCCGAACGCTTTCGGGGTGAAATTTCTGATTAACACGTTTGCGCTCGAACCACGCGAAATATTTCACCGACGGCGGCCCGCCATACCATTTCCCCGCCAGCTTTGGGAGCGTGCGACGCGTCCTCGCGTCGCTTTTGCGGAATCGGCTGTGCAGGAGAAAGCGGTGCGAGGACGCCCCGCACTCCTAAAGCACTTCGTGCGAAATCTTTTCGCTGGATTCTCCTTCCGGCAGCAATAACCCCCTAAGGCTTCTCAGCTGGCACCAGATCCTCGTGGCGCGTCCGGAACAAAATCGCCACTGAAAACGTGACGACGGTGCCGAAGAAAATCCACCAGGGGAATTCCATCAGGGGCAGCCAACTCGGCTGCTGGTACAATCTGCCGCCGAACAGGCCGGCAATATTATTTGGCAGACCGCTCAGAATCGCGACCACGATGAAGCCGACGATCATGGCAATGATGTTCCCAAAATCGTTGCCGCGTCGTTTGGTAAACATGCCGCACAGGAAAATGCCAAGGAGCGATCCGTACGTGTAGCCGAAAATCCCGAGCACGATTGGAATGATGCGCACCTTTGGATGTACGATAACGAGGTAAGACGTCGTCGATGCGACGATAATCATCAGGATCGAGAACCAGATCGTGGCCGAGCGGACGGCGCGCAAACTTTGTTGGGCCGTTGATTGAGGATTGATGTACGGTTCGTACCAATCGCGCGTGAAACTCGTGGCGAGCGCGTTTATCGCTGTGCTGAGCGAGCCCATGGCGGTAGCGAAAATTCCGGCAATAAGCAGTCCGCGCAGGCCGACTGGCATCTGGTACAAAATGAAGTGACAAAACGTTTCGTTAGGCGTTTTGGGCAGGGTTGGATCGGGGTGAACCTGGTAATAAACCCAAAGCAAGAGTCCGATGGTGAGAAACGTCAGCACGATCGGGATGTCTGCCAGCCCCGACAAGATCAAAGAGCGCCGGCTCCGCCGAATATCGGGCGCGGTCAACATGCGTTGCACCATGTCCTG
>JBLMXH010000098.1:0-4194 GCA_050257685.1 Nitrospirota bacterium | reverse complement strand
CCGTTCGCCTTTTAAACGTAACTCAGAAAAACTATCCCGGCGGCCTGGTTCTGGTATACTATTGCCCCGATGTTCGACGCAGTTTCCGAAGCGCAGCGGGGTGCGATCACGGTAGTGGTATTTATCGTGACGTTCTTTGTCGCCCTTGGAATTGGGCGATTCCTAAAACGCCGTGCCGGGGTTCAGCTCGGCCTCGTCTTTCGCCTTTTCTGTTTAATCGTCGCCTTTTACGCCGCAATCGCCGTCTACGGAGTTAGCGCACCGTGGCGTTATCATATAGGGGCGGCAGCCATCCTGTTGAGCACTGCACTCCTTGTCGCTCTGATTAATCGTTACGTTTGGGATTTATACTTCGAGAAGAAACGTCAGACACCGATTCCGCATTTTCTGCGCGAGGTCGTCGGCGGCATCATCTTCCTGATCGTCCTGTTGTTTATTCTTAGTTATGGCTATCACGCCGAAACACAATTGAAAGGACTGCTGGCAGGATCCGGCGTCGTTGCGATCATCCTGGGCTTCGCTGGACAGAATCTCTTTGCCGGAATTATTGGCGGCGTTTCGATTCAAATTAATCGGCCATACAAGGTCGGTGATTGGTTGAAGGTCGGCGACACCTACGGCGAGGTACGTGAGATTAACTGGCGTTCCACCCGGCTTTGCACAAACGACCAAATTTATCTCGATATCCCGAACAACGAGATGGTGAGCCACCAGATCGTCAATCTGCATTATCCGACCGAGGTGCATGCCATGCGCATCCGGGTCGGCATCGATTACACTGTCCCACCCAACCGCGTGAAAGATGCGCTCGGGCGGGCTGCACAGAAAGCCAAAAACGTTCTCCCAAATCCCCCTGTCAGGGTGTTCCTGGTCGACTTCTCCGATTACTCGATGACCTATGAGATCAAATTCTTCATGGGCAATCACTCCCGGATCAACGAGACTAACGACTCCGTGCGCACTAACGTGTGGTACGAGCTGAAGCGCCAGGGCATCACCATTCCCTTCCCGATTCGCACACTGCAGGTCGAACGCAAAAAACCGCTACCGGTAAAGGAAGAGCAGGCGGAGGCGTTTTCTATTCTCCGCGGAGAAGCACTCTTTGAGTGCCTTTCCGAAGACCAACTCACTCACATGGTGAACCAGGCCCGCCTCAAACTTTTCGGCCGTGGGGAACCGGTAATTGAGGAAGGTGCCGCAGGCGAGTCGATGTTCGTGATGCTTCGTGGAGCCGCAAACGTTTTGGTATCAAGAAACGGCTCGAAAATTCAAGTCGCGACACTGCGTGCGGGGGATTGTTTCGGCGAAATGTCGCTGCTTACTGGTGAACCGCGTAGCGCGACGGTCCGCGCAGACGGCGATTGCTATGTGATGGAAATCGGAAAACCGGTAATGGCCGCAGTGCTAAGCGGCGCCCCCAGTTGCATGGAGCAGTTGAGCCAATTGCTCGCACAGCGAAGAATGGAAACCGAGGGGATCCTGAAAGAGGCCAGAAGCACCGACGAGCATGCGTTAACCGAACGCCAGTACACTGCTAATTTCCTGCAGCGATTGCGGACGTTCTTCCAACTGTGACATTTCGGTAACCCCAAAATGGCATCTGGACGCGGCACGAAATCCGATTATAGGGCTTCTGGGGGTTTCGAACAGATGAGCGAAGATCGATCGAGGGAGGAGTATAATTCGGGCAAGAGTTTGCGGATCCTGATCGTAGAGGATCATAGCGACACGCTGCAGGCGTTGTCTCGGCTTTTGAATTATTTTGGCCACGAGATTTCCACAGCTGATGACGCTCGGAGCGCCTTGGACATGATCAACACCAAACAGTTCGACGTTGTGCTGTGCGATATCGCGCTTCCAGACGGAAATGGCTACGATGTCATTGTAGAAGCGAAACGAAAAGGAGCCAGGAAAGCCGTGGCGATATCCGGCTTTGCAGCGCGTGATGATGTCGAGCGCGGCAGAAAAGCTGGCTTCGATTTTCACCTGGCCAAACCGGTGGATTTTCATGAATTGCGCAGCGTTCTCGGCCAGATCGCCGCGTGAACGTCTGCTTGCCGTTTCGTTTGATCCAGGACTCGCTTTGACTTCGTCCAATTGACACATTACATTGTGTCAATTGAATCAAGCCCCACAATACATGAAAACGGCAACTCTCGATAAACAGGCAGTAGGTGGAAAATCATCGCATCCCACTGAACTGATCCAAAAAATTCAGAAAGGCTTGCGTTTTTCTGAGCTGAAGACTTTGCAAGACACCCTCGACCTGCCATTCGAGAAGCTCGCAGCGAAACTTTGCATTTCACGTTCCACTCTGCAGCGACGCAAAGCGGCGGGGCGACTCTCTCCCGATGAATCGGACAAAGTGGTCCGTTTTTCGCGATTGCTCAGACAAGCGACGGCGGTTTTCGGTGATGCAGAAAGAGCACGAGCCTGGCTGAAACATCCACAGGTCGGTCTCGGCGGCGCCGTCCCGCTCGACTATGCCAGCACTGAGACAGGCGCGCGCGAGGTGGAGAACTTGTTAGGCCGCATTGAATACAGTGTTTATACCTGATGCCGTCAGCGTGGCGAATTGTTCGCGCGGCACGCGTTAAGAGTGCCTTTACCGGCGAAGGCGCTCGCATCTATGGCGGCCGATGGAACTCGCAAGGCACGGCAATAATTTATGTCAGCGAACACGAATCGCTCGCGGCGCTGGAATTGCTCGTCCATTTAACGCCCGTGCCTCCGGATGACCGATACTTGTCATTTCGACTCGAATGGGATGACAAGCGGACCGAGCATTTTCCGTCCAAAAGTCTGCCGCCACATTGGAACGCAGAGCCGCCGGATTTTCAAACCATGCAAATAGGCGATGAATGGGTTCGCGCGGGAAAGTCTGTCGCGCTTGCAGTACCCAGCGTGCTAAGTGCAAGCGAAATGAACTTCTTGTTAAACCCGAAGCATCCCGACTTCAAAAGAGTCAAAATCAGTGAGCCGGTCGAGTATCGATTCGATTCGCGTCTGTTGAATCGCTGACGATTCGGTGAACGGCGTCCATCCGGAAGATCAGCAAGGCATGTTCGCAACGAATTCAATACGGCCTCTTAATTGGGCAACCATCTCACGCATAGCAGTGTGAGGCACGGCCCGATAGAAAAATCAGGCTGCCTGCCCGATAGACAGATTCGTGTGTTTTGGTAAAAGAGAATCCAATGATCACGCGAGCAGCGACTGTGATCCGGATGGTGACGGAAGGCGGTAAGAGAATTAGCCCTTCTGATTCGTTGAACACCGGCTGGATTAATGTGCCTCTTAACTGCCAGCAGTTGCAGTCGCTGCAGTGCGCAGAATCGAGTGAACACCCTGGCGAACAATATCGAGTATGAATTACAGCATGGGGTATGGTCGCACTGCGCTCTACGAAGATGAATTGCAACGTCTGTGGCCATTAGACGCGCCGTATCGAGAAGTCAGGATCGCGGCTTTTGCTGCAAAATATGGCTTCCGTTTGAGATTCTATCGTAAAGGAATGTGCGCTATCTTCGACAGGCACCCGGACGAGATTGCTGGCTTACGTAGACGTTAAGTCGCTTGGTAGTTAACGGTTCACCGCGATAATTCACGCATTTGGCGAGCTACAACCAGCGATTGGCCGTTGCGCGAATCGTCTTGGCTAGCGGAGCTCTGGAACTGGTCAATCAACCGAGCCAATGAGTCGTCGTACTTCACCGCATGGCGGCTTGTTTACGGGATAGGCTCGGCATCAAACCGAAATGTGCCCTATTCGCGATTGAAATGTTGCCGTCTATTTGAAAAGCAATCGCGTCACACACGGCGATCCGGTAGCAGAAACTTGTCTGGCTCCTGAGTGATCACTTTGCTAAAGCGCTCAAGAAAAGATGCTATCTTCGGACACTCGGCGCCCATATCAACCAGCGCCTCTAGTGCTATCACGCCGGCTGCAGCGCAACCGTAACGCAGCCCGCAGGGCGAGGCCGGGCTTTCCAAGTGGTGGTAGCAGTAGCGCGCGAGCTGTGCGGGTTTATATGGCAGTTACTCCGAACTTTAGAGTGCTATCACTCGCCCGCTCACTCAGGAGTGAATTAGTTGTTCGAGGGGAACAGTTATAATCCAAAGGAGGTGTTACAGTACCCGCGACGAACAACACCTACACCACCAGGCAATGGATCTGAGGCGGCAAGGTCACGG
>JBLMXH010000097.1:0-17161 GCA_050257685.1 Nitrospirota bacterium | reverse complement strand
TTATGAGCAACGTTAAAAAAGACCGACACGTCGAACACGACTGGTGGCCAGAGCCGATCCCGCCGAACGTCGAATTTGATGAAGGGTTTTATTGCGAGAGTGCGCAGATCTTCCGAATGCTCCGGAGCAAAAAGCCGCATGCAGTTGTCATTGGCAAACACGTTTCCTGCTACGCAGGGTGTTCGTTTGCGATCGGCAATCACGGACATTGCGTGGTCGGAGATTTCACGCTGCTGAATGGCGCGCTGATCATGGCGGAGGAAAGGATTGAAATCGGTTCACACTGCCTTGTCTCCTGGAACGTCGGCATCGCCGACTCTGATTTTCATCCGCTTGAACCAGCGCAACGCCTGATCGATGCACAAGCGTTAGCACCGTATTTCAAAAACCGTCCTGAGCGCCCGGCACTAAAAGCCGCGCCGGTCAAAATCTGCGACAACGTTTGGATCGGAATGAATGCAGTAATTCTGAAAGGCGTCATCATCGGCGAAAATTCCGTCGTCGCGGCAGGATCGGTGGTAACCAAAAGCGTTGAACCGAACACAGTCGTGGCTGGCAACCCGGCTGTTGTCGTGAAGCGGTTCAATATATGAAACCTTTAAACGCGCAACGCTCAACGCCCAACGCTCAACGCTCAATTTGGAAGGTGGGACGTTGGGCGTTGGGCGTTGGGCGTTGGATGTTGGACGTTGGGCGTTGGACGTTTGCGCTTTGATGAAATCGAAACGCATCATCGTCATGGGCTTCATGGGATCGATGCCGATCGCCGGCGTCGTCTGGCAACACATTCATTACGTCGTAGGCCTGCAACGGCTTGGACACGACGTTTTCTACGTCGAAGATTCCGCGCGTGTTCCGTACAATCCGGAAACATTCGAAGTAACCGATGAATTCGAGTACGCAGCAAAAATTCTCGCCCGCCTGGCACGCGAATTCGGTTTCAAAAATCGCTGGGCGTATTGCGCACGCTACTTGCCAACTACGCCGACCGCCGGAATGTCGCTAAAAAAAATTCGGCAACTCTATAGAGATGCGGACGCCATCCTGAACGTTTGTGGCACCCAGGAATTCAACGACGACCTGCTCGCTTCCGATCGCATTCTTTATATCGAAAGCGATCCCGGCGTTGAGCAAATCAAGATCGACAAAAACGTGAGATCGACCGCCGAATATCTGCGGCGGCATCGCGCAGTGTTCACGTTCGGCGAAAACATCGGGACAAAAGATTTTCCGGTGCCATTAAATGGATTTAACTGGCTGCCCACTCGGCAACCGGTCGTGACAGATCTTTGGAAGACAACCGGTCCGCCGACCGGCGCGACTGTGTTCACAACAATTGCGAACTGGTCTACGAGCGGTTTGAAAGATATCACATGGCGCGGCAAAAAATATTTGTGGAGCAAATCGCGCGAATTTCTCCGGTTCATCTCGGCGCCGAAAGAAGCTGGTGAAACATTCGAGATGGCAACAAACATTGATGATCCCAGAACGCGCAGAAAATTTGAGCAAAACGGCTGGCGCCTGACTTCACCATTGCAGATGAGCGTCGATTACTGGCTCTATCGCGATTACATCCAGCGTTCCAAGGGCGAGTTCACCGTCGCCAAGGACCAATACGTCCGGCTCAACACCGGCTGGTTCAGCGACCGCAGCGCATGCTATCTGGCCGCCGGTCGGCCGGTCATCACGCAGGAAACCGGCTTCACAAAAAACTACGGCGGCAAAGAAGGACTCTTATCGTTCCGAACGGTGGACGAAATTGCCGATGCAGTGAAAAGAATCAATGCCGATTACGCCAAACACTCTCGCGCCGCTCGCCAAGTCGCGCGCGAAGTCTTCGAAGCCGAAAAGGTTTTGAAATCCGTTCTCGACCGAGCCGGGATCTGAGTGCTCCATCCGAATAGGGTTGCCGTTATTAATATTCGCAACGCGACACAAATCAGTATTCTCCCGTAATTTCAAAATTGGAATTTCACGCCAATCACGTCATGATGCGCGGATGAAAGTTGCCACCATTATCGCTCGGGTTCTGCTTGGGCTCATCTTCGTAGTGTTCGGTGCCAATGCGTTTTTGCATTTCCTCCCGATGCCGCCGCTCCCGAAAGGAGTGACGGGCGAATATCTGCACGCATTTTTTGTCAGCGGCTACGTTTATGTAGTAGGCGCGCTTCAGGTAGTCGGAGGCTTGCTTCTATTGATCGGCCGCTTTGTTCCGCTTGGCCTAACGATTCTCGGCGCGATCATTGTGAACATTTGGTTATTTCACATTTTGATGGCACCCGAGCTCGGCGGCATGATGCCTGCAGTCATCGTTCTGATTTGTGAATTGTTTTTGGTCTGGCGATACCGGGAAGCATTCAGAGGAATCGTGACCCCTTGATCAAAGCCATGGCTACACAAACCGACAAACAGACAGCGCATGTTATCGTGCGGGGCGGCATTAAAGATTTTCAGCAGGAAGTCACTGCGGGGAAGCATCGCTTCATAGCCGACGAACCAGTCAGCTCTGGCGGTGGTGATGCCGGACCGGATCCATATGATTATTTGCTTACCGCGCTCGGCGTGTGCACTTCAATGACCATCGGATTGTACGCGCGGCGAAATCGACTGCCTCTCGAGAACATTACGGTTTCGCTCTCGCACTCGCGGATCTATGCAGCGGACTGCGAAGAATGCGAAACCAGGCAAGGCTTGCTCGACAGAATCGATCTCGAAGTGGAATTGACTGGAGCACTGACTCCAGAACAGCACGCGAAACTCATGCAAGTCGCAGCCAAATGTCCCGTTCATCGGACACTCACGTCTGAGATCAATATACGATTGCGAGCTGCCGTTGCGTGACCCGGGCAATCGTGCCTGCGTCGGCCTTAGAATACTTGCAGACAGGATTGTCTGCTTCACGATTTAGATCCGTTGCTCTTCCAGGTCGTACACATCGAACCAGTGATAGACGACGCGGTTACGAGGGACGTATCGTTGAATATAATTTTCCATGTATTCCTGGAGCTCGTGCGGAAGATCGCTGAGGCGCAGGTCGCGCTCTTTATTGTTCCAGGCGACGATCTCGGCGCGCGGACGTTTCTTCGCATGTTTCTCAATCCACTCAGCGATCTCATCGTCTGTCGCGCCGGTAGCCACGATTGAACGGAAATCATCATAATCAATCTCGGCAAAATTCAGCCAGCGCTGATCGAGCGGGCAATTGGAATGGTATTCGCCTTGCAAGTCGACAAGCACGGCACGGCATTTGTCGACAGCGCGTGCAGCCAGCACATAGCCACCCAGCGTGGCACGCGGGCTGCGCGGGAATTCTTTTCCGTCTCGCAAATCACGCGCGAGCAGTTTCACTTTTTCAAGGTTCTCAGTCGTCATGTTCTGTTCCTCTTGTTTCCGCTTATTCCGGGCATTGCGTGGACTGCGATTTGTACAGGCACTCCATTGCTTAATCGCAATAGGAGGGATAATCAGGCGTCCACTGTGTTGCAGTTACTCGCGCGCGCAATTCATCTTCAGAAAATTGCGCAGCGACTCCGTCCTTTTGTGCGGCGATCCCAACCGATATGGCGATCTCCGCGGCAATTCTCCTGAGATCTGTTAACGGAGGCAACACAGGGGCGGAATGGTCTTTGATAGCAGGCGAATTTTCCGAGAGCGTTCGCGCTGCTCCCAGCAGCATCCCGTCGGTAACGCGCCGCGCGCGTGACGCAACAACTCCAAGTCCGATTGCCGGAAAAATATAAACATTGTTGCATTGCGCGATCGGAATTGCGCGCCCGTCGTAATTCACGGGAGCAAACGGAGAACCCGTCGCCACCAATGCGCGCCCCTGGGTCCAACGAATCAGATCTTCCGGCGTGGCTTCACATTTTGACGTCGGATTTGAGAGCGGAAAGATAATGGGTCGGTCGGCCTTCCGTGCCATCTCGCGGACGATATTTTCTGAAAAAGCGCACGCGACTGTCGAGAGGCCGATTAAAATCGTCGCATTGATTTGCCCAATTACGTCGGCGAGACCAACGTTTCCATTGCAAGTTCGTGGCCAACTGGCAATCCGGCTCTCAGGTTGCACATAAATCATCTGTTCGGGAGCAAGGTCCTTTCTACCCGAGTGCAGAACGCCCTTGCTGTTAATCAGCCAGAACCGGCTGCGCGCTTCCTGTTCCGTCAGGCCCTCTTGTGTCATCGCCACACGTAATCCGTCAGCAACGCCAATAGCAGCTGAACCGGCGCCGAGCATGACGATCTCTTGATCCTTTAAGCTTTTTCCAGTCACTTTGATTGCGCCTAAAATCGCGCCAAGCGCGACAGCCGCCGTTCCCTGAATGTCGTCATTAAATGTCAGGAGTTGGTCGCGATAGCGTTCGAGGATTGGCCGCGCATGGGTATTACCGAAATCCTCCCACTGTAAGCATGTTTCGGGGAGTTCCTCTTTTACCGCCTCTACGAATTGCTCGATGAACGCGAAGTAATCATCGCCAGTGATCCGTTCGTGACGCCAACCGAAGTACTCAGGATCGTCAAGTCGCTCGGCGTTATTAGTTCCCACATCCAGGACGATCGGCAACGTTCGTTCAGGACGAATCCCACCGATCAAGGTGTAAAGAGAAAGCTTTCCAATAGGAATCCCAAGTCCGCCCACACCTTGATCACCAATACCCAGGATGCGTTCACCATCGGTCACCACAATGATATCAACATTCGGACTCGGTCGATTTCGCAGGACTTCAATGATCGAGTCGCGCTGTGGATAGCCGATGAACATGCCGCGCGGTCTGCGGTAGATGTGACTGAATTGCTGACAAGCCAGCGCGACTGTTGGCGTGTAAACAATCGGCGTCATTTCTTCGATGTGCTCGAGAAGCAGTCGATAAAAGAGGACCTCATTGTTGTCCTGCAAAGCACGCAAATAAATGTGGCGCTCCAGATCGTCGTCCTTTCGTGTGTAGGCCTCATACGCACGCACGACCTGCTCCTCCAACGTTTCGACGTGGGGCGGAAGTAGCCCCTGCAAGCCGAATTGAGTTCGCTCTCCATCGGTGAACGCAGTGCCTTTGTTTAACAATGGGGTGTCGAGCAAATCCATTCCGCGAGGGATCCGCGGCGGAACCACCTCGGCGACGCGTTGTGCTATGGGCTCTGGCAAATTCACGGTTTCGGGTTCAACAATTCCGACAAGCCATAATGCAGCAAATCCTTAATTCGATCGATGCTGATATCCGCTGGGGGATAGCTGGCAAGGATTTTGGGATCGCTGGCGTAGTGGCCTTGCCTGACGAAAACAGTAGTCACACGCGAGCCCCAGAATTTTTTCACCGCCGCCAGGATACGCAATTTGTCATCCACAAGCACGTAGTGTTCGGAGGGGTAACATCGCTCGACATCATCGAGTATCTGCTCCTTGTGTTCGTAAACCAGCACACGCCCGCAGACAGCCTTGTCCAGGCCTGAGCGGCTGATTTTAAGCGGTTGGAAGACGACATCGCCGTCTGACAAAATGACCCCAGGACCCCATTGCTGAACGTGCTCAATTACTTCGAGCGCATCGGGAAAAAGACGCTCAGCGAAAGGATAGCTGATCAGAAAATCAGACACGTACAGCAGATGCAGAGCGCGCGGATGTTGGTCCCGATATCTTTGCAAAGCGCCAAGGTAGTCGGCGTAGCCCAACTCGGTCCGCAGTTGCTCAAAAATCTCCCAATATTCCCGCGCTCCATTCGCCCCAATTTGGCTGGCGAGGTGGCGCTGCAATTCTGCTGCCACTCGGTCGTTATCGAGAAGCGTGTTGTCTACGTCGAACAAGAAAACGACGCGACTGCGAAAATCATCGTCTTTCTTCATTTTTCGGCGGCGCCCAGCGTCTATGCTGTTAATCGCCGAAACGCCTCGCTTGTGCCACGCCAAAATGCAACCTGGCGAGAAGAAAGCCGCGTAACGGTGCCATTTTGGCTGTTACCCTTGCCAATCGCTCGCGCGATTCAAAACCCCGATTGACGCTTGGTCTAGTTTAAGCTTGGTCGCGCCGATGAGCTCCTTCAACTGCGCCAAACTCGTCGCACTCGCGATGGCTGCAGTGACTGTTGGCCGCGCGATCAACCACGCGAGCGCAACCTGCGCAGGCGCTGCCTGAAATCGCCTGGCTACCTGATCCAGCGCATCGAGAATCCTGAAGCCGCGTTCGTTCAGATATTTTTTTACAAAGTCGCCTCGCGCCTTGTTCGAAATGTCGGCCGCGGATCTGTATTTGCCTGTGAGAAACCCGCTCGCAAGCGAGAAATAGCTAAGCACGCCCAATCCGTTTTCAATGCATACAGGTTCGAGTTTCTCCTCGTACTCCATGCGATCGTAAAGATTGTATTCCGTCTGGAGGCACTCATATCTTGGCAATTCATGCCTCCGGCTCAGTGTCAGCGCGTAGGATAACCGTCCCGCGCTGTAATTGGATGCGCCGATGGCGCGCACCTTCCCCTGCTCCATTAACTGTGCGTACGCTTGCAGCGTTTCATCCAAAGAGGTGTCGGGATCGTCACGATGCGATTGATAAAGATCGATATAGTCCGTCTGCAGTCGCCTCAACGAATCTTCGGCCGCACGCAGGATATACGCCTTCGATAAACCCTTTGCGCCCGGCCTCATCTCGAGCCCGACTTTTGTGGCGATGATGACCTTGTCGCGTCTGCGACCCTGTTTAAGCCACCTGCCGATGATTGTTTCCGATTCACCACCATGATTGCCGGGCGCGAACCTGGAATAAACATCAGCAGTATCGATGAGATTAAATCCGGCAGCGACGAAAGCATCAAGCAATCTGAAGGATGTTCGCTCATCCGCCGTCCATCCGAAGACGTTTCCACCGAACGCCAGCGGCGCGACTTCCAAGCCTGAATTACCCAATCGGCGTTTTCTCATCGGTGTTGCGAAACCGGAATTAGACGAGTGTCCCCGATCAAAACGCCCACGAACTTCGACGTGGATGGAATTTTTTTCATTCGGACGCATCACCCGGCGCTAAAAGCTATTTCCTAAACCGGGTTGCGAGTTAGCTGGTTGACAGCGCAACCTCACTCGAGCGCCGGTGTTGCCACCGGATGTGCTATGTTCAAAGATGAAAAGAAGCTCACACGACGGCCGAAATCTGGCCAAATCGAATCCCAGAAGGGCAGAGCTGGTGCGTAGACGCGAAGCCCCGCTGGCCACAGCCACCGATCTTACGCCCGAAGCGACAAAGGACATCTCCGGCGCGATGAACGCAATCCTGGCAGATGTGTTCGCCATGTACCTGAAAACGAAAAATTTTCACTGGCATATGAGCGGACATCACTTTCGCGATTACCATCTGCTTCTGGACGAACATGCCGAACAACTCTTCGCAATGACAGATGTCATCGCGGAACGTGTTCGCAAACTAGGCGGCCTCACGCTGCATTCGATCGGAGAGATCGCTCGTACTCAACGTGTGCTCGATAACGATGCTGAATACGTCGAGCCTTTGGACATGCTCGCTGAGCTGGAGGACGACAACAAAACGTTGGCTGCACGTCTTCGCGAAGCGCACAATGTGTGTGACGAACATCGTGACGTCGCGACGGCGAGTTTCATCGAAGTTTGGATCGATGAGACCGAGCGGCGAACGTGGTTCCTGTTCGAAGCCACGCGTCGCAGGAACTGATTTACCGGTTTCACGAAATTGCCGAAAGCTTTGGAGTGCGGCGATCCCGCAGTTACGGGACCGCTTTAAAGCGCGCGTGGGTGCGCAGAGTCGAAGGCCCGAAAAGCGAGGGAACAGAATTGTTCTGCATATTACGAGAACTCCTGGTTTCCTGCCTTCCAGATTTAAAGCTTTCCGGACGACACGGTTCCTACTTTCCCAACTAAATTTCAAAAACCGATTCCAACGGAAGATCTGGATCGAGATGATTGGAAGCCAGCCAGTCGCGATTGAAGAGTGTAGATTGATATTTCTGACCCGAGTCACAAAGAATCGTAACGATCGTTTGACCCGGACCAGATTCTTTGGCGAAGCGAACGGCGCCTGCAACGTTGATGCCGCTCGATAAACCGAGGAACAAACCTTCTTCACGCAGTAGTCGGTAAACAATCGTTAGGCCGGCCTGATCAGGAATGCGATATGCATGATCGACTTTGACGCGCTCGATATTTTTTGTGACCCGACCCTGTCCAATTCCTTCCGCGATCGAATCACCATCGTTTGTTTCCAGATTGCCGTTGGTAAACCACGACCACATCGCCGCGCCATACGGATCAGCACAGACAATTTGGATGTTCGGTCTTTGCTCCTTCAGATACGTGCCCACGCCGGCAAGTGTTCCGCCAGTGCCAACGGCAGCAACAAACGCCGTGATCTTGCCTTCGCTTTGCTTCCAAATTTCCGGGCCGGTGCTGCGATAATGCGCATCGCGATTCGCGGTATTATCGAACTGGTTCGCCCAAAACCAGCCGCGTTCCTCGGCAAGGCGACGCGCGATGTGATTGTAATTCTCCGGATCCTTGTACGGCTTTTCCGGAACGGCCTTCACCTCCGCGCCCAGCGTACGGAGTAAGTGCATCTTCTCCGGCGACTGATTATTCGGAATCACAATGACGGTGCGATATCCCCTCGCCCGTCCGATCACGGTAAGTCCGATCCCGGTGTTACCAGCCGTTCCCTCAACGATTGTTGCACCTGGTTTGAGTCGCCCCGTTTTCTCAGCATCAGTGATGATTCCGTACGCAGCGCGATCTTTCACCGATCCAGCGGGATTCATGAATTCCGCCTTTCCCAAAATCTCGCATCCCGTCGCCTCCGACAGCCGCCGCAGTCGAATCAAGGGCGTATTCCCAACGAATCCATCAATGCCTGAATATGTCGCACTCATCTCATCAGAACCTCATACTCATACTCATACTCATGCTTTTACTCTTCCTCGTCTCGAATGCCCTTCCCCAAAATTCTTAAGCCACTTCTCAGTTTTGGATAGCCAGTTTTTCAGACGCGATTGCAAGCTGCTCTGCTTTAACAGCGCGTTCGGAGAACGCGTTCCACCTAGTGTTAATCAGCCCACAGGAATCGGCTTCTCCCTTCGGAGGCGGTAGCCCTGGCGAACACAGCCGAAGACCATGCAACCTGCGAACTCGCTCCGCCTACTTTTCGTCCCAAGCGAGCCCTTCAGTCATCATCTTTACCTCGCTCCCACCGCTCGCGGGTTTCACGAAGATGGTGAGCTCTGCGTCTCCACGTTTACGTTTCAGTATCGCAGACGCCGGTGTGATTAGATCGCTACCTTGTTTTGTCCAGCCCTGGGCTTTGAGGTTCGCGGACAATTCGGCACAGGCGCTCTTCACGTTCGCCTTGCTCTTGAATCCAAGTTGTTCAACAAGCGCCTTGTAATCGACCTCGGACGCGTCTTTTGTAAGCGCCAACTCTTTGGCGTTAAGTTGATCCGCCTTCGGCTTGGCGAGAGACTTTTCGTTGAGCTCAGTTGTCGGCTCGTCTGTTGCGAGCCTATCCGTTGCATTCTCTTCAGATTCTTTCGCAACCGCAGGCTGAAACTCTTTCGGGATTTCTCCAAGCGGTGCGACAAACTTCAGGTTCACTTCCCATGTCTCGCCAAACACATCAGCGGCCCCATCCGTAGCCAGTTCTCCTTTCACCTGGCCGTCCGCGTACTCGAAGTCATTTGTGTTGATCTTGCCGATCGAACTAAAGTTTTGGTGTTTAAGCGCGCTGTGCGCCACTTCGCAGCCAAAGATGTCGCCGTCTTCATGAAGCGATACGATCAATGCGCTGCCGAACTTGCCGAACCCGGCGTTGAAATCTGGCTTTTTATCTTTGGAATGATCCTTCTCGGTGAACACCAGCACGATCGACGGTTTATCGCCAAAGGGTTCGCGCCAATGCGCCGACACAAAAGCCAGCTTCGCATCTTTGCCGTTGCCCTTGAAGACGCCAGTAACCGTCGGCTTCACATTAGCAGCTGGCCCGGGCTTTTGTGACGGCGGCAACGACTCTCCAGCACGAACCAGCGGCACATTGAAACGAACGTCCAAGCCGGATGGAAACATTCCCTCGGTTTCGTTCGGCTGGTTTGCTTTACCACTTGCCCGGCCATCCTGCAGCTTTAGTTCGCCGGTTGCATTACCTCTGTGCCTACCCAGTGATACATCACTGGTGGCGGCACCCCAGCCCTTGAATTCTCCAGTCTTCGTGAACTCCAGTTTAACGTAAGGCCGTCTAAAATCGGCCGGCTCATTTTTCTTTTCCGCCTTCCTCGCCTCGTTAATCTTCTCGCTCGAAATTGTTGGACCGCTGAGGACCACTGCGATGCCGTCCTCCCCGTCGACCGTCGTTTCATAGGCCACAGCATTTTTCAGCGAATAGTTTTTTCCTTTAACCATCACTGTCCCCTCGCCGACGTTTGCCGGATTGGACCCACCTTGCGCAAAGATTGTCATCGAACCGCCGATGATGGCGATCGCCACTAAATAGATAAATCTGTTAGCCATACTTGTATGTTTTTGTATTGCGGCGGCAGATTTCAGCAGTAAAACGCCTGACTGCCAAGCAATTACATCCAGTTTTTTGGAAGGATAGCCCAATGCGGCGAGACCGCCCCAAGTCCACGCGAAGGAATCGATCAACGTTGATACCGATTTGAGAAATCCCCGCCAAACCAAATCATTCGACGCGTTATCCCTCGGGCACGATAATGCGCGACCGTGTCGAAAAAAATATTCTGTTTTCTTGTCGTTAGCCTCGGCGGCACGTTGCTGCCGCTCGTTTGTTTTGGTGAAAGCTTCACGATTCAGCAGGTCCTGAGTGCACCGTTTCCGTACGGCCTAACGAGCGCATCGCATGCGCCGCGCGTAGCGTGGGTGTTCGATAACAAAGGCGAACGCAACGTTTGGGTCGCAGACCCGCCGGATTTTGTGTCGCGACAGGTCACGCATTACAAAGGCGATGATGGCCAGGCGATTGCGAGCGTGAAGCTCACGCCGGATGGGAAGACCATTATTTACGCGCGCGGCAGCGAGATTAACAAAGAAGGAACGTCGGCAAACCCGACGAGCCAAACAAAACTGCCGAAGCAGCAGGCGTGGGCAGTAAACGTGGGCGGAGGCGAACCACGATTGCTCGGTGATGTTGGGTGCAACGAAGAAGGCTGCGAAGATCTGCAGGTTTCGCCAGACGGAAAGAATGTCGTCTGGCCGGGGAAGAAGCATCTTTGGATCGCGCCGCTCGACGGCAAGAAAAAGGCCGAGCAACTCGAGGAGTTAGCAGGCGTGAGCGTTACACCACGCTGGTCACCAGACGCAAAGCGGATTGCGTTTCGCTCGAACCGCAAGGACCACTCGTTTATCGCCGTGCTTGATATGGCGACGAAGAAGATCACTTATATCGCGCCAACGACGAGCCGCGACGCAGGTCCGGTTTGGTCGCCCGACAGCAAACAAGTGGTGTTTATTCGCCAGCCGGGAGTCGAATTCAAGAGGCCGCTCATTCCAGAATTCCCGCGACCCTGGGCGCTTTGGATCGCGGACGCACAGACCGGCGAAGGCCGCGAGCTTCTTCACAGCGGCAACGTGATGGAAGAGTCGTTGCCGCTGTTTGCGTTTGAATCGCTAAAGTTCACCGACGCAGGCCGAATCATCTTTGCCAGCGAGAAAGACGGTCGAAACCACCTCTACTCGATTGCTGCTACGGGTGGAGCTCCTCAGCTCCTCACGCCCGGCGATTTTGATGTCGAGGAAGTCATGCTGAGTGCAGACAAACGCAGCATTCTTTTCACTTCCAATCAGAACGATATCGATCGCCGGCATATCTGGCGCGTCAGCGGGACCGGCGGCCAACCGCAAGAGCTCACGCGCGGTGAGACAATCGAGTGGAACCCGGTCGAAACGAGCGATAAAAAAGCAATTTTGTGTCTCGGCTCAACCGCGACATCGCCCGCGATGCCTTATCGCCTAACGAGCAGCGGCCGCGAATCGATCGTGAGGAATATGATTCCCGCTGATTTCCCATCGGCCCGGTTAGTCACGCCAAAGCAGGTCGTGTTCAAAAGCGAAGACGGCCTGGAAATTCATGGCCAACTGTTCACGCCGAAAAATCAGACAGGACGCGGTCCCGCTCTCATCTTCACGCATGGCGGACCGATCCGGCAGATGGTGCTCGGGTTTCATTACATGGAGTATTACCACAACGCTTATGCCATGAATCAGTATCTGGCGAGCAAAGGGTACACCGTGCTTTCGGTGAATTACCGGCTCAGCATCATGTACGGGCGCGCCTTTCGCGTGCCGCCAAAATCAGTATGGCGCGGTTCGTCCGAATACCAGGATGTCATCGCGGGAGCGAAGTTTTTGGAAGCGCTCGACAACATTGATCCGCAGCGGATCGGTCTGTGGGGCGGATCCTACGGCGGATTTCTGACTGCCATGGGTCTGGCGCGCAACTCCGATATTTTCAAAGCCGGCGTCGACTTCCACGGAGTACACGACTGGGCAGTTTTCCTGCCGATGTGGGCCGCGGAAGCCGAGGAAAAGAACGCCGACGTTGCACCCGATCTCAAAGAAGCGCGCGAGCTCGCCTTCAAATCATCGCCAGTCGCAACCGTCGCGAGCTGGCGCTCCCCCGTGCTGTTCGTGCATGGCGACGACGATCGCAACGTGCCATTCCAGCAAACTACAGACCTGGTGGAAAAACTGCGGGCCCAAAAGGTCGAGTACGAAGAGCTAATCTTCCCCGACGAGATTCACGAGCTGCTGCGCTGGAGCGATTGGGTCCGCGCGTACCGGGCCACCGCCGAATTCTTCGATCTCAGGTTGGCTGCGTCGGCTGAACGCAAATAAGCGCCTGGACGTTGTGCGTTGTATCCTGCAACCAAGTCACTGTAAGACATCGGTCAGGAACATTCGTGTTCATGTGTTTTAGCGCGTCGTTGGAATTTTCAGCAATCAGCCGAGGGAGGAAAAAAGCAGCGCGATATACGCGATGAACAGGACAAGGCTGAGGCAGACAAATACCTTGTGATAACGCTCATTGCGCACAAACGCAGCGATAGACGCACTCGTAATCCAGAACAAATGAAACCCGAGATCGGGTTTTCCAGGTAAACCTCCAGATACAACAACGCTCTTTAACAGACTGTCCAAAAGAAGAATGACGAGCGAGGTGAAAAACCATCCGGCGTGCCGGAAATAGTTATTGCGTAGATCGATTTCGCCTTCGTCCGGGATATTTGGGAGCACAATGGACGCGAGCAGGTACAGCATGATCGCTTCGACCAAGACAACAGTGAATTGCACAAAGGTCCAGGCCTGTTTGTTGCGATAACCGAACATTGCCCACCACGCCTGAATATCGACGAGCAGAAGCAAGACCGCCCACCCCATGGTCGGCCAGTAAATGCGCACCCGATCGCGTGCGTTGATAATCTGACCGATGCCCTCCAGTAACTGCGCAATACTGAGGCCGAGAATAACCGAGATGATAACCGACAGATATCCAAACTCGTCCACAAAGTTCATGCTGTATGCGACGAATCAATTGTCGATCACTTTTCGGAATTCGTGCCCGCAAGACCTGTTCGGGCTGGTGAACCGTTTCGGGCCTGACGAATTTCGTGCGAGTCATCACTTGTTGCGGCTAATCGGTGTTTCTGGAGCCTGCGCACACAGCGCGACTGTGTTGAACGCAGATCTCGAAGTTTTTAAGCTAGTTGGCACGTGGAGCTTCGTCGAAAAACGGTCAGCCGTAAGAGGCCGCAGTTAAAGCGGCGCCGTCTTGCCACGCGATGGGGATCAAGCCGCGGTTGCGCGCGAGAGGATTTCGAGAAAATCCTAGCTCGATTATTCGTGTTAAAAAGGTGTCACTGGCTGGACAAAAGGCGGCGCACCCAGCACATCAATATTCTCGACCTATTCTTTGAAGATCGCGAATTATCTGATCGAAAACTGTGAAACCCTGAAGCCGCTAAGAACGAAAGCGCGTTTTGAATTCGACCTGACTCGCAAAGGCGGCAAATGATCGGTCAGGAAAGCGGAAGTTTGGTTCCTCCGTCGTCATCTGCAAAGATTTTTTCAACTTGCTCTCATCGGGAGTTCTCGGTAAAACCTTCCGACTAAATAAACTAGCGGAGACTCATTGAGCAAAAATACACGAGAGCCGAACATCAACGTGGTTCGATCCGTCTGGCGCCGACTTAAAAACGACATAAAAGAGGCGATCATTCGTGACCTTCAACCCAGGAAAGACGTCAAAGGTGGCGGCGGTGTTAAGGGTGAATCCAAACGAACCACAAGCGAGACCACCAGGCCTGGATAAAGACGGCGTTACATACGCGAAATCTTGCGAATTACGGCGACATCTCGCGGTTAGCGAAAGCAGGAATCCCCAATCAGATATCTCCGTTTTAGAAGAACTGCCCGCGGTCACTGACCGCGGGTACAACTATTCGTGTTCGTTCGTGGGAATTCGTGGTTACAAAGACTAAATAAATTGTATGGAAATCAGTGGCGGATGCGTCTGCGGCGGGACACGATACGCGTTAAAGAGCCGTCCAGTTGCGCTAGTGGATTGTCATTGCATTGATTGCCGGCGAAGCGCGGGTGCGCCGTATGTGCAGTGGGGATCGGTGCCGCGGCAGGATTTGGTACTGACCAACGGTGAACCGCGCAAGATTCGGTACGCGAATCGGATTCGTTCGTTCGCCGCCTGTTGCGGCACCCATCTGTTTTTCGAAGACAGCAAAGATTCGGACACGATCGACTTCACGATTGCGTCGCTCGACGACCCGACACCGTTTGCGCCGCAGAAAGTGATCTTCCTCGAAGACAAATTGCCGTGGGTTGTGATCGACAAATCTATTCCGTCGTTTCAAACAATCCCGAAGAAGCAGTAACCATGAATCGACACGAATTGGGGAGGACGGGAATTGCGACCACTGATTACACGGGTCGCACAGATAAGAAAATCCTTGGGTCGCTGCGATTTGCAGCAGTCCATGTTAACGAGTAGTTGTCGAATACGCGCAGAATCATTGTAGGGCGTTGTGTCAGGCGCCGTTTCCACTCCTGGCGTTTCACAGAAATGCCCTATAACAGCCCTGACAACGCAGATGGCTTTCGAATTGCAACCACATCTAAAAGGCGAGCTTCTCGAACTGCGGCCGCTCGCACCTGATGATTGGAATGAACTGTTTGCGGTTGCATCCGATCCCCTGATTTGGGAGCAGCACCCTGAGCAGGATCGTTACAAGGAAAATGTGTTCAGAACGTTCTTTAAAGATGCACTGGAATCGGGCGGTGCGTTCGTCATCATCGATCGGAATACTCGACAGATCATCGGGTCGACACGGTTCTACGGTTATGATCCCGAACAATCGGAGATCGAAATTGGATGGACCTTTCTCGCGCGAAAATACTGGGGCGGGCGATACAACGCGGAAATGAAACGATTATTGCTGAAGCACGCCTTCAAGTTTGTTGAGAGCGTTCTGTTCTTTGTCGGAGAAGACAACATTCGTTCCCAAAAGGCGATGGAAAAAGTTGGCGCGATCAAACTCGGGAGATGTAGGAGGACGTACGGAAATCGTCAGCCGGCTCGGAACGTGAAGTATGTGATTAGAACGGACCATGGGGGTGAAAGCTAACAACGGCGGTCATAGACCCGCCGCTACAGGAACATGAGCACCAGCGTGGCTGCTAACCTCTCGATCAGCCACCTTTTGCCTGCGCGACGTAACTTTTAATCGTCGGAACATCGGCACCGACAACAGTGCCGACGAGACTGCCGCCGCGATTGTACACCTGCACGACCGGAAGGGCTGTGATATTCTGTTCCTGCACTTCCGTTGTGTTTTCGTCCGCGTTGATCTTCTTCAGCGCAATATTGTGATCGCTATCGGCCATCTGTTGCAAAGCTGGCGAGAGCACTTTGCATGGACCGCACCACGCTGCCCAGAAATAGACGAGCGTCACCTTGCCTGGCACAGGATGAGCAGATTGACCGCCACCGGCCATGACGAGCGGGGCAAGACACAGAATTACATATGCCAGCGCCTTCATTTCGAGTGTCCAGAAATTTGAAATCGAGCGAATCAGGAAGCAGATAACCGGTCAAGGCAATTCCCGGGACACGAGATTTGAATCAAGGTTGTCAGTTTGTGACGTTAGAATACCGAAACTTCCCAAAAATTCCCGTTGACTCACACGGCGGGTCTGTTACTTTATGCGTCCCGCGAAACGGCGGGACCGATTCCATCAGCGGAGTCGGTGTTCTTCTCTGGCGCGACAAGCCAATTCTCTGCAGTGAATGATTGTTTGAGGTTGGGCTTTGCCGTGTACGCGAAGGAATGATCTTTGACAGTGTGGTCACGGATTCCATTAGAGGGAAATCCGTTGATGCGAAAGTCAGCAAACATTGAATTGTGCGTTATCTGTCGATCTTCTTTGAAATCAAAGATTTAGATCGGACAAACCCTGGATTTGGAATACAAGTTCAGGTAATGAAAGTCAGATCTTCAAGCTTTCGGCTCTCTCACGAGAGTCGAGTCGTTTTTAACGGAGAGTTTGATTCTGGCTCAGAACGAACGCTGGCGGCGTGGATAAGACATGCAAGTCGAACGAGACTTTTCGTTGTAGCAATACGATGGAAAGTTTAGTGGCGAACGGGTGCTTAACACGTGGGCAACCTGCCAGGAAGTGGGGGATAGCTCGCCGAAAGGCGAATTAATACCGCATGTGATTAGAGAGGACATCCTTTCGAAATTAAAGTCGGGGCAACCTGACGCTTCTTGTGGGGCCCGCGGCCTATCAGCTAGTTGGTGGGGTAATGGCTCACCAAGGCTTTGACGGGTAGCTGGTCTGAGAGGACGACCAGCCACACTGGGACTGAGACACGGCCCAGACACCTACGGGTGGCAGCAGTCGAGAATTTTTGACAATGGGGGAAACCCTGATCGAGCGACGCCGCGTGGAGGATGAAGGTCTTCGGATTGTAAACTCCTGTCATTGGGGAACAATGCGCAAATATTAACTGTATTTGTGTTGATAGTACCCGAAGAGGAAGAGACGGCTAACTCTGTGCCAGCAGCCGCGGTAATACAGAGGTCTCAAGCGTTGTTCGGATTCATTGGGCGTAAAGGGTGCGTAGGCGGCGCGGTAAGTC
>JBLMXH010000096.1:0-10304 GCA_050257685.1 Nitrospirota bacterium | reverse complement strand
TGGCATCCGAAGCAAAACAAGAAACTCCTATCGCCTCGGAGCCTTTTCGCGCGACCTTGCCGGGATTCATTTTTTCGGGCGTCCTGCTCGGCTTACTGCCGATGTGGAACAGTGCGGTGTTTCTCGCCGCTGCCGCGATTCTAGGGTTGTTATTCATCCTGTGTCCGCTGCGATTTCAAATGATGGTGTTAGGCGCTACAGCCGGATTGATCGCATTGCCCCAGATGCTCTTTCTGAGCACAGGGAGCGGTAGAGCGCAGATGCCCAAGCTTCTTCATTGGGGCTACACCATAGACCACCCGACCGTAGCCAACGTGGCTAAGTACATCGGGTTCACGTTTGGATTTAAGTGGTTGCTGATTGCACTGGCGCTGGCCTTTGCGACGAGTCTACAAAGGCGATTCTTCCTGGCATTTTTGAGTCTTATTGCCGTTGCTTTTTGTTTCCAGTTCACCATTGAAGTCCTGGCCAATCAAAAGTTCATCCATATCTGGGTGATTGTCGCTAATCTCTTTGTTGCGTTTGCGGCCTGCCGCCTATGGCGTCTTCGAGTTGTGGGAACCACCTTGCCTGGAAAATTCACCGCCATTGCCGCGATCCTGCTCATCGTTCCGGGTGGCATCATCGATTTTTTCCCGATCCACAACACAGGCTGGAGCGAGGTACCGTACAAGAACGATCCATTAATCGACTGGCTTAACAAGAACACTACATCGCGAGAAATCTTCCTGACAGATCGCTTTGTTAATCATCCTATTTTGATGGCCGGTCGCCGAGTGTTTTATGGCTGGCCTTACTACGCATGGTCGGCGGGATACGACGCGGGTAAACGGGACAAAGTTTACATCGACATGTTCGAAAACAGGGATCCGTGGAAATTGTATCGCCTGTTGAAGGAGAATGATATCAAATACGTGGCATTCGATGGCGCTGTTCGTCAGGCTTCATTTATCAAGCGACCGAACGAACAGATATATGCGACTTATTTCCCAAAAATTTTTGAAGACAAACAAAACAGGTATAACTCACTAATCATCTATAAGATACCAGACACGCCGCCAGCCAATCTGAGCTCGTTGCCTGAAGGGGTGACTAACATGTTTGACGGCGGCAGAGGAAGCAACAGAGGACAATTTGATGGTCCGACAGGAATTGCCATTGATCCCAAGGGGAACGTTCTGGTCGCCGACACGAATAACGCTCGAATAGAGAAATTTTCACCGACTGGCAGTTTTCTCAGCAGTATGGGGATCAAAGGAACCGGCTACGGACAGTTGGGCGCACCCAATGGGATCGCCGTCGACCAAATCGGCAACATTTACGTGGCCGACGCTTCCAAGCACGTTGTAGAGAAACTGTCGCCCGACGGGAGTGTCATCGCTGAATGGAAAGGTCCTGCTCCAGGATTTTACGGCCCACGCCGGATCGCGATCGGCCAGGATGAATCGATCTATGTTGTGGATCAGGGGCGCACACGAATCGTGAAATTTAGCTCGGATGGACAGGTGCTGACGAGTTGGGGCAGCAAAGGCAAAGGCGACGGACAGTTTGATGATCCAACTTCGGTAGCCGTCGATGCCACGAACAGGGTTTTTGTAGCCGACCCGATTAACCGAAGAATTCAGGTATTTGACTCAAATGGCAAGTTCTTAACTCAATGGTCTGTACCACAATGGGGTCGGACACATGGCTTTGAAGACCTGGCCATCGATTCAAAGCACAATCGCCTGTACGCCTCCAGTGCAAACATGGACGCAGTGTTGATGTTTGACTTGAATGGCAACTCAATAGGAAGCCTCACAGCGAAATCCGGGGAGCGACTTGATGCACCGTCGGCGCTCGCTCTCATCAATCGGAAACTGTACGTTCTAAATATGGCCGGTAGTCGCGTAACGGCCATAGATCTGTGAGCTAACCGCCTGTGATTTCACGTAACTGACTTAAGCTGGTCTGCCCCAGGCTTTGGAATTGCCGTCTCTAAAATCGCAACGTCAAGCTCCGAGAATTCTCTTACTCGGTTTGTCGTTTGTTTCGACGGTACTCTGCGTGTTTGCCGCTGCGGCGCATTATCACAAATCGGCTTGGGGAAGTGTGTGGCAGCCAATCGCCTGGCTCCTCAGCATGGCTTTCCTAATATTGGCTTTTCTGCCAAGCGCACACGACTTGGCTGCAGGTGTAAGAGCTTCAGTAAGGCCAAGGACAGGATTCTTTGTGCTGTGGATACTGTTCTTTGTAGTTTCGCATCTTTGGAATTTTCGCACCGCACCCTGGAACGGAAACGCGCTCTTTGACGAGTCCGGATGGGATCTCTGGTACCTCAAGAGCTACGTTATCGGTCATCCATATCAGCCGGCTTGGTTTCACCCGCCTATCGCGAGGGAAACGTTATTCCATTATTACGTTTGGGGCTTTCTCAAGCTGTTCGGCTTTAACATACTGGCTTACCAGGCGGCACTTTTCGTTATTTGGCTGACGATTTTTGTATTCACCCTTCTGTTAATTCATCTGTTTTTCGAATCTTATATTGCGACTTCTGCCGCCGCTTTGATTCTGAATTTCCTTCCATTTGCGTTTATCTACACTTTCGCTGGATACCGGTATCCCATGGCGACTGCTTTAGCCGTGGTGTCCTTATATTTTCTGCACTTGGGCTTTAAAACGAGTTCGCCTTTTTATTTGTCGCTGGGCGGAATTGCAGCAGGACTTTGTTTAGCCAGCTCGATATCCGGCAAACAATATCTTTTGGCAGTTGTGATTGCCGCACCGTTTTACGCTGCTTTTCACTGGAAACGCCTGAGGCAACAAGCCACGTGGAAGGCCGTCGCGATCATCACTTACGGATTTGTAGCGGCTGCCACACCAATCCTGCTCTACATCCTGTTCAATAAAAGACAGTACACGCTGTACGAGTCGAATTTTTTTCACGACTTCTTGCAGGCCATGCGAACTGCTCCCTTTCCGAGTGGCATTCGACCGTATATCGAACAATGCCGGAGCTGTTTCTTTAGTATCCCTGCTGTCAGGTTCTTCATTCCTGACACATTGCCTATCCCGTTACCATATTACTGGTTGCTAGTACCGGGCGTTTTTCTCGCGCTTTGGCAAAAGCGATTCGAGATCCCGCTGCTGTCCATCATTCCAGTTGCGGGAGCTTTTGTAGCCAAATGTATCGAAAATCGGCTGCTCATGCCGATCCCATTTTGGGTGATCCTGATAACCTTCCCAATTGCCGGTATTTTGAAACTGCGGCGCTGGATCGGCGTCCAGGTCGTACTTGGGATTGTAGCAGCACTTATAGTGCTAAAGGGTTTAGTTCCATCCATTCGATACATATATGCGAAAACGAAAAACCCGTTTTCGATCCATCACTATGCACAAGAGGAAGTCGCGGTTTCTCGATTCTTAAAACACGTTGCAGCAGGCCAGGAACATCCCGCTCCCCCTCACCTCGAACGCGATGAGTTCAATCGGATCGAAGGCATTCCCGATCCACATTATGACACGTTGATCTGCCAAAATAATGCTTACTCAATCATCCACCTGTTTTTGCACGATTACGATGATGCTAAGATTCTGTCGTTCTGTTCTGGTATGCCCTTTTTTTGGGTGATGAGTGAGCAAGACGTCTGGCGCGCCAATAAGAACGCAATCTTGAGTTACACTCCTAGTCATAAGGATTTGAAGCTCATCTGGGAGCGAGATCGAAAGACCGATCGAATAATTACCCAGTTTCAATCGCTACGGGACCTCGGAAACGAAGAGGCTCTGTCATATTCCGTTGACGGCAAAATGAGGCGATTCTATGTACTAAACATCCCTAACGAAAATATCGGCGAACTTAAGAGCCGTGTAGCAGCTTTCCCTGCTACTCCAGCGTTGAAGCCCATCGCAACCGGGCCTGCCACCATGTTTCAAGGCGGAAAGGGGAAAGGCGAAGGACAATTTGATTCGCCGACTGCAATTGCAATGGATGAGAACGGAAATGTTTTCATCGCGGACACCAGTAACGGTCGGATTGAGAAATTTTCTCCCACAGGCGGGTTTATACGCACCATTAAAATTGCAGGAAACGATCTTGGCCAACCAGCTCAGCCAAGTGGAATAGCCGTTGACCGTGCGGGCTACATCTATGTGGCAAACGCTTCCAAGCAATGTGTCGAGAAACTCGCGCCGGATGGCACACTCATTGCAGAATGGAAGGGGCCAGACCCTGGATTTTACGGTCCGCGTCGGATAGCAATTGGCCGCGACGACTCAATGTATGTCGTTGATCAGGGCCGAACACGAATCGTTAAGTTCAGCAAAGATGGTCAGGTGCTCTCAGTCTGGGGCAGCAAAGGCAATGGTGACGGCCAGTTTGATGATCCGACATCGGTGGCGGTTGATCTCAAAGCTGATAAAGTCTATGTCGCCGATCCACGAAATAAGCGGATTCAAGTATTTGACTCCAACGGGGTGTTTCTAACTAAATGGCTGGTTCCCGAATGGGGACAACCACAAGGATTCGAGGACTTGGCGATTGATTCCGACTCCGGCCGTCTATACGCCTCCAGCGCGAATATGAACGCCGTGCTCGTCTTTGACTTGAATGGCACGAGGATGGGCAGCTTGACGGAAAAGCCGCCAAGTAAATTCGAGGCACCTTCAGGATTGGTCTTGAGAAACGGTAAGCTTTATGTCCTAAACATGGCTGGAAATCGAGTAAGCGTGATAGATCTCTAAGCGGAGACCGAGATGTCCTTAGTGTGCTCAGTTGTGCGAGGTTGCCCGCGACAATCCTAGTTATGGACGATTGGTCTGCGCGTGATTAGTTATGCGCGCGCGGCGGCTTTATGAGAAAAACCGGGCGTTGTTTCACCTCATCGTAGATACGGCCGAGATATTCGCCGAGCACTCCGATCGCGATTAGTTGCACGCCGCCGAGAAACAACACAAGCGCCGCGAGCGTGGTGAATCCTGTCGGCGCGGTCTCGATTCTGACGAGGCGTTTAACGACGTAATAGATCCCAAGACCGAAGCCCACCAGGCCGATAACAATTCCCGAGTAGGTCAGCAGCCGCAACGGCAGCTGCGAAAAGCTGAATACCCCGTCCAGCCCGTACCGCACGAGGCGGCGGAACGTCTGCTGCGGCTTGCCTGCCGCACGCTCCTTGCGGTCGTAAGGCACGTCAGCCGTCGGAAACCCGATCCACGCCCGCAGGCCCGGGAAGAAACGGTTGCGCTCGGGAAGTTGATTAAACGCATCGACGGCGGCCCGCCCAAGCACGCCAAAGGTGCCACTCTTTGGTTCGATCGGGTAATCGGATAACCGGCCGAGAATCGTGTGAAACAAATCGAAGCCGGCTCGACGCAACCCTTTGTCGGCGCGCGTGCGACGCGTCGCCCGTACGACTTCCGCGCCGTCGCGCCACGCAGCGACTAGCGCGGGAATGATTTCGGGCGGATCTTGCAGATCCGCATCCATTGTCACGACCGCATCTGCGCTGCGCGCCTTTGCGAGGCCAGCGGCGAGCGCCGCTTGGAAGCCGAAGTTGCGCGAGAGCTCAACGAGCTCGAAGCGCGCGTCGCGCGCTGCTTGCGCGCGGATGAGCGCGGCGGAATCATCGCGACTGCCGTCATCGACGAGCACGGCGCGCCAGGCGTAGTCGCCTTGCGCATCAAATACCGCGGCGAGCCGCGCGAGCAGTTCGGGCAATACTGCGTGCTCGTTGAACACAGGGATGACGACGGCGATGACGGGGACGGGCATAGTTACTCAGCGAGGGCGCATGCGAGAGTTAGTATGAGTCTAACGAGCGAAGGACGTGCGATACGAATATATCGAAGAACTGGAGCGAGATTGTCGTGAATTGGCACCCTTGTTGCACATCGCGCGACGCGCTGCTGTTGGTGAGAAACGGCTGTGCGAGCAAGTTTGGCGACCATCTCCGGCTGAACGCCGAGATCCGCAAAGTCGATCTGAATGGACTTCATCGCGGAACATGCTCCACAGTCAATGCGATGCAGCCGGTCTTTTTACCTTCCAAGCACGGCCGTCGACTGTTGGGAGTTGCCACTTCGTAAAATGATCAACCAATGGTTTCGTTTTCACCCTGTCACCGACAATACAACTGCAGATTGAAATTCCGCACCAATCACTTGCACGCCAACCAAACGCAAGTCCATCATTTCTTAACGTAGTAAACTTTATATCGGGGAAAGACTTTAGCTTCCATGCGCCTTGTATCTGGAATCATGTGTTCTAATTGGTCAGGATGAGCCGATACAACGATGTCGAAATAGCCTTCCTTCAACCTTCTATCCATCAAGTCACGATTGTCATCTGTGAGGAACACCAGCTTGCCCTCGGCTATCATTGTCTCGACACGTTTGCCACCAAGCCAACGGATCACAACGTAGCTCCACTCGTTAAATGGGCCAAATTCATGATAAAGTATTCGACTGTTTGGATGATCAACCAAGTAAGACTTGAGAAACTCATCATAGGTCACCATGGCAGCATCGTTCTTACCGCCCTGTATCGTATCCTTTTCGTAATAGAAGTAGTTATTCACCTGATAGACAGATACAAGGGCAACGAACACGGCAAATAGTCCCGCAAAAGCAATCCTAACTTTGTCACTGCTTACGGTACAAACTGAACGGAGTAGACCGTAAGCTCCATATGTTATCAAAAAATATATCGGTACGAGCAGCAGGATACTCCTCGCCAGGTTGGGAATACCCGCTCCCGACATCATATTGGTAGCCAGACCTGGTACGAGCAACACTGCTGGCATCGCAAGAATGAACCGCTTTTGCTTATAGGCGTGTACCAGAGAATATGCCACGCCGATGACAAACAACGGTACGAGGAACTTGGGATATAGTACCACGTCGGCGATAGGCGTTAGAGTGCTGGCCACGTTGACGTTCCAGAAACTTTTCTCGTTCAGCCCCATTATCATCTTGAACAGGAAATGGAAATTCTCGTTCAGCTTGTGCCCTATGAAAACAAAGTCATAGCCGCCATTCGGTAACCTCCGTGCCATCGAAATAAGGGTTTCTCCTCTAGCAAAAAAGTACATTTGAAGAGAGTGAGGAAAGTCGCCGATCTGAACAGCACAGATTGCGAGAATCGTGCCCAAGTAGGCAAAAAGGTTGTATTTTTCAATTCTTCTGAAACAGACGATTGCCAACACTAGTAATAAGGGCAGGAGCAATCGGATCCCAGCGTAGCCATATGGGATAGTGGCCGCGCTTATTCCCGCCAATACTGCAAGGCCCAACGAGCGCTTTCTGTCAATAAGCAGGAGAAATGTGGATAACGCGATAAGATATTGGCTGATGCTGAACCCCTGAATCCCGCCGGACCGCGCGGCCAGCAAATGCCATGGCGACAGCGACAGCAGCAATATGAAACCAAGCAGAAAGTACTGGGGAAAGTATTCTCTGAGAGCGAAAAATGTAAGGATCAGAGCCCCAAACTCTATCAAGGCAGGAAAGAAACGAACGCCGAATAAGGTCAGTCCGAAGAGCCGTAGCCCAAGCTCTATGACCATGCCATAAAGCGGCGACTGATAACCGCCGAGCGTGTGCATGTCTTTCCAGTACCAGTTCACCTTTTTAGATATGTTCGCGTGGTCAAAGACCTTGTTCACTTCCATGTGAATTCCGTGGTCAACCGCGTCGTTGAAGTAGGGCGGATAGCTCCCAAGCCTCCAGAACATAACTAGGAGCACGACAGTGAAGACCAGTGCTGGCGCGAGCCAGTTTCTGAAAGGCTCCACTGCATTGGTCGGCGGCGAGCCTGCGTTCTTCTCAGTCATGGTTCGCGGGCTGGCGCACCACGATTCCCGAGCGGTGGAAGATGCGTTTTTCCGTCAGCTACATCGATCGATTCAGTCACTATGTAACGTGGCCGTCCCTTAACTTCTTCATAAATCCGCGCCAGGTATTCGCCGATGATACCAAGGCTAATCATCAAAAGGCTGCCAATGATCAGCTCTAATAGAATTACCGTGGCGAAACCGGTGAAAGCGCGACCGGCTAGTTTCAGGTACAGCGTCTGAATTCCCAAACCAACCGCAAAGATAAAAAAGACCACGCCTGCGAAAGTTACAAAGTGCAGCGGGAAGGATGAGAAAGTAGTTATTCCGATTAGCGCAAGCTTAGCTCGTGTCAGGTATGACCACTGCGATTTGCCTGCACGCCGGGCCGGTACCTCGAATGGTATTTGGACTGCGTTAAAGCCCATCCATGCAGTCATACCGCGAAAAAACACGTTGCGTTCGCGCATTGCCAACCATGTATCCAATACCTTGCGATTTATGAGCTTGAAGTCCGAGGCCCCTTTTAGTTCGAAGCCGGAAAGCTTGTTCAAAATGACATAGAATAGGAAGGCACCAGCCTTGCTCGTCACGGATTCGCGGCCACGCTTGATCTTCACCGCTTGCACGATGTCTGCTCCAGAAGTTTTCCACGTCCCGATCAGCGTTGGCAATAGCGAAGGCGGGTGTTGCCCGTCGCCATCCATGACTATTATCGCCTCGCCGCGAGCGCGCTCCAAGCCGGCGCAAAGCGCCAGTTCCTTGCCAAAATTCCTGCTCAGGCGCATAGCGCCCAGCGTCGGAAGGGTTCGTGCTTCGTCTTGGATTCGCGCCCAGGTGTCGTCGGTCGAGCCATCATCAATGACAATGATTTCGAAACGGCATCCGCTCTGTTGCAATGCATCTCTCAGATCCGATACAAGGTCTCTCAAATGCGAGCCTTCGTTGTACAGTGGAATGACCACTGAAATCATCGGCGCAATCGGAGAAACTTTGTCCATTGGGGCAGAATATCGTCCCTTCCGGCGGACAGCAATCCTGCTCCCGGCCCGACATTTTCCAGTCAACGAATGGAGACTCTCAGGGGTTGCCGAACCTGCTCCGCTCCGCATCGAGCCTGAAATCCGCTGCGCAAATTGACGGTAGGAATATTTGCCTTACACAAACGACGTAATCTGCGACACGATTCGCACTTGCACGCGGCGTTGGAAACGCCTATTAGCTTTACCCTCATGGTTCACCACATCGTTCTCTACAGGTTAAAGCAGGAGGTTACCCCCGCCCGGGTGGAGGAGATGATGATGAACACGCGGATGCAGCTCCTCAAAATCCCTGAGGTCCTGAGCATTAAATGCGGCAAACGAATCGACCCGGAGATCGACTGGCCATTTTTTATCGCCATCGATTTCGAGTCGATGGACAAATATTCCATGTTCTGCGAGGACCCGATCTACGTGAAATTCATGGAAGAAGTAATCAAGCCCAACACCGAGGATTCGCTGGTGCTGGATTTTGAGATGGACCCCGGCAAAGACGTCCGGTTTTCGTAGAAACAACGGAGCCGGCGACCCATTCGGTAGGGCGGGCAGTCCTCTGCACGCCGATCCACATGATTCAGACAACGGCGCGCACGGAGTGACGCGCCCTACCATTGCTATTCGACGCGCTACGCGTAATCATCGAAGCCGATGCGCTTGGGCTATCTCTACTCCCGATACCCCGTAATCTCGCAAACGTTTTGCGACGCGGAAATGCTGGCTTTGGAGCGGCAAGGGATCGAGCTTGTGATCGGCTCGGTGTATCCGCCGCTCACCAGTTTGCGCCATGAATACATCGCCAGACTTAGCGCACCAATTCATTACGCGCCGCCACAAGTGATTTTGAAGATTCTTGAGCGGAACGCGAAAACGAATGGCAAATGGCCGCGCCATCTCGTCGCGCAGCACGAGAAGAGATACGGGCCGTTGGCGAAGTCAGAACAACGCGCGCGAAATGCGTTGTACTTTGCCGGGTTTTTTGCCCGCAACGGAGTGGACCATGTGCATGTGCATTTTGCAAATCGTGCAGCGCACACCGCGGTTTTCCTGAAGGAAATTTCAGGGATCCCGTTCAGCGTGACAGCACACGGGCAGGATTTTATGAAGGATCTCGGTAGCGACGATTTGCTGCGCGAGATCTGTGCCGCCGCGGAATTCGTCGCGGCCGAAACCGATTACAGCCGCGACCTGCTTCGCGGGCGTTGTCCCGATTCTGCGGTGAAAATTCACAGGGTTTACAACGGGATCGATCTGGAACGTTTTCCGGGGAAAGGCGAAACGGCGCGCCCGGCGGTCGCGCCCTGCCACCAGCCGCGCATCGTGAGCGTCGGCCGCCTGGTTGCATTCAAAGGTTTCGAGGACCTCATCAAAGCGTGCGCCGAACTGGCCGGACGCCAAATCGAATTTGTCTGCGACATCATTGGCGACGGTCCGCTACGCGCGACCCTTCAGGCGAAGA
>JBLMXH010000095.1:0-4456 GCA_050257685.1 Nitrospirota bacterium | reverse complement strand
GTGATGTCGGCAAATCCTTGATTAATTCTTCGCCGTCGAAACTTGCCGGCTGTCCCTTGTATTGCACGTGGTGGAACACGGCGAACAAACCTTCCTTACCGTCAATGATGTGCTCGGGACCGGAAAATCCTTCGCGCGCGAGCAGCGCGCTCTCGGCGCCCATGCGTCCGGCCCAGGGATCGACCGTGTTCTTCATGTTGGTCAATTTGCCGGCCGTCACCGCGCCTGGGCAAAATGTACGAGCGGCGCTGATGCCCATGGCCGAAACCATTTGGTCGGACGTAAGATTGAGCACGCGTCCCGCCGCCATGGGAGCAGCGAATGCGCTCAAAGTGGCGTGATGCCAGCCGTATTCACGCACACCAGGACGCCCGATTTCGCAAAGTCGCATCTCGATTTCATAGGCGATGATCGTGGCGAGAATTAGGTCTTTCCCGCTTAGCCCTTCGCTTTCACAGAGTGCCAGTGGCGCTGCGATCAAATCGCTCGGATGACACGGATCGGCTTTCCAATAGATGTCGTTGTAATCCATCGCGCGGATCATGTGGCCGTTCATGAATGCGGCGTCGACCGGGTTGGTCTTGAAGCCGGAAACGAATGCCGTGGCTTTTCCATTTCCCCCGCCCATGGCTCGATGATGTTTCAGTAGGATCTTAGCATCCTCCTGCTGGCTGCCACCAAGCGCGCAGCCAATGGAGTCGAACCAGAACAATTTCGCAGCCTGAATCGCTTCTGGCGAAAGATCTTCGTATTTCAGTGAGCACGCCCATTCCGCGATGTCGTATGAGAGCAGACGTTTCGATTCAGTCTTTTGATTCGCCATTTGATTCTCCGTTTAATTGTCGCCCATGAAACACACGAATCGACCGAAGACAAATCAAAGCTTTTGTCAGGTCAGCCTGACCGGACTCGGATCCACCGTGAAGCCGCGGCAAGGGCGTAGAACGCGAATCACATATTGGTCCTTGAAAGACTAAGAATACGCTAGAGACGGTTGCCTTCAGCCAGTAGAGTCGCGCTTTATGGCTGACGAGCAGAAGGCGAAGCGGCTGGAGATCGCGCACATACTTTTCATCGACATCGTCGGCTATTCCAAGCTGCTGACCGACGAACAATCAGAGGCACTTCAAGAGTTGAATCAGATTGTCCGCGGCACCGAGGCAGCTCGCGACGCCGAAGCCGGAGGGCGGCTTACCATCTTGCCGACCGGCGATGGGATGGCGCTGGTTTTCACCGGTTCCGTGGAAGAGCCAGCCGAATGCGCCCTGGAGATCAGTCGGGCTTTACGCGCGCAACCGAGTTTGCCAGTGAGGATGGGAATCCACAGTGGTCCGATTCATCATGTGAAGGACGCAAACGGGCGCGAAAATATCGCCGGCGTAGGCATTAACATCGCACAGCGAGTGATGGATTGCGGCGACGCCGGCCATATTCTGGTGAGTAAACGCGTGGCCGATGATCTGGCGCAACAGCGTCGTTGGCAGCCGTACCTCCATGAACTTGGGGACGTAGAAGTGAAGCACGGAGTGGTTGTCTCGTTAGTTAATCTTTATGCGGAGACTATCGGTAATCCCTCGCCGCCTTCGCTACTGGGAAACGTGCGCGGCAGTATGCGTGCCCTATCGAAGGGGTCGCGCAAAGGACTCTCTCCGGTTGTGCGCGCGATCTTTGTTATCCTGGGTTTGTTCATCGCACTCGTCTTCGTGCTGGCCATTGTGGCGGTGATTTTTGCGCCCGCGATTATACGCACGCTCGACCAACACCCGTCAGCGAGATTGCCTCAACCGAGCGCCACAGCGCCGTCTTCGCTGGCCGATACCATCAGGAGCGCAGTCACCAAGCAGATCACCGACGAACTGCAGAGCGAACTTACGCGCAAGAAAAAAGGCGCGGTCGAGCCTACTCCTGCCGGTTCGCCGGTTCCGGAGAAAAGCATCGCGGTGCTTCCATTTGAAAATTTAAGCGATGACAAGCAGAACGCGTTTTTTGCTGAGGGAGTTCAGGATGAGATCCTCACGGATCTGGCCAAGGTCGCGGACTTGAAGGTCATCAGCCGCACGAGCGTGATGCAGTACAAGGCTTCGGAAGCGCGCAACCTTCGTGAGATCGGTCGGGCGTTGGGAGTGGCTCATGTGCTCGAAGGAAGCGTGCAGCGCATTGCAAACAAGGTTCGAGTAAATGCTCAGTTGATCGATGCCCGGAACGACGCGCATGTATGGGCGCAGTCATACACTCGCGATCTTGCCGACGTGTTCGGGATCCAAAGCGAAATTGCCGAAGCGATTGCTGAACAACTGGAAGCGCACTTGTCCGCTGACGAGAAAGCACGAATGGCTACGCCAGCTACCACGGATCCCGTCGCCTACGATCTGTATCTGCGAGCGAGACAACTGGATGACCTTGCAAATGATCCCGATGCAAAAACACACCTGCTCCAGGGGATCAGCCTTCTTGAAGAAGCGGTCCGGCGCGACCCGAAATTTTTCCGTGCCTACTGCCTTATGTGTGAAACGCATCTCGATTTGTATTGGGGAGGCGCCGACCACACGGGTCAGCGGCGCGAACTGGCCCGAATGGCTCTACAAAAAGCCGAGGAAATCCAGCCGAACGCGGGCGAAGTCTACGCGCAGAAAGGTCTTTATGCCTACCACGGTTTTCGCGATTACGATGGCGCTTTGAAAGAGCTTGAAAAAGCGAAGGAACTTCTGCCTAACGAGGCACGGATCTACGTGACCATAGGAGCCATCGACCGTCGAACTGCCCGCTGGAAGGAAACGCAGGCGAATTTCAGACGAGCCATCGAATTGGATCCGCGGAATTTTCTCGTCCTTATGGAAGCTGGTTCCGCCTTCCAGGGAATGCGGCTTTATCCTGAATCCAAAAAATTAATTGAGCGATCGTTGACCGTCATACCGGATGATCCATGGGCCCTTTTTCTTCTCGGGTTCAATTTTTTTGCCCAGACCGGTGACATCGCCGAACTGCGAAAACAACTGGATGTGGTGGCGGAGCAGGGTCCGCATGCCGAACGCACCATCGCGTATCCGCTTCTTTATTGTAGCTGGGTCCAGCGTGACCGGGCTGCTGCCGAAAAGGCAGTCGCGTTGATTCCGCCGGAAGGCATCGCGAACAGCTTCGATGAAGCAGCCGTGCCTCGTGACTATTGCGTTGGCCGAACGGCATGGCTTTTTGGCGATAAAGATTTGGCAAAGACGGCACTCGGCTCTGCGCGGACGATTTTTGAGCGCACGACCCGGGAGCAGCCTGATTATCCGCAGGCCTGGGCATATCTCGGCCTAACCGATGCCATGCTTGGTCGCTGCAGCGAAGCGATCCAGGAAGGGAAACGCGCCTGCGAAATCATGCCCGTCACGAAAGACTCGTGGGTTGGACCGGTATTTATCACGTACCTGGCTGAGATTTACGCCGTGTGTGGCGAAAAAGACGCTGCGCTGCAACAACTCAAGATCTCAGCGGAACTTCCGGTCGGCATCACCTATGGCGAGTTAAAACAAAGTCCCGAATGGGAAAGCCTGCGCGGCGATCCGCGGTTCGAACAAATCGTCGCCTCACTCGCGCCCAAAGCGAAGTCGCAGAGTGAAGATTAATGAGCCGTGAGCGCTGAGAGCGAGCGCGACCGAATTCTGCAGCTCCTCGGCGGTCGTGTTGTTGCGGATCCGGCGGCACTGGCGGCACTGGCACGAATGTGACTCGCGGTGCATAGATGTGTTGATTGCTTATGAACCCGCGTCAGCTCCTTTCCGAACTAAAGCGGCGCAACGTTTACAAGGTCGCGGTTGCTTACATCGTCGCCGGGTGGGCCCTGGCGCAGGGCCTCGCGCAGGTGCTGCCTGTTTTCAACGTTCCGAACTGGATTGTTCAACTGTTGGTGGTGCTCATGATACTGGGTCTGCCGGTTGCGCTTGGCTTGGCCTGGGCCTTTGAACTCACGCCGGAGGGAATCAAACGTACCGAACACGTCGATTATGCAGCTGCATCTGCTCACAAGAAGCGCGTCTGGCTTTATGTCGTGATTCTCGGCCTGCTGTTCTCGATTGGATTGTTTTTTCTCGGCCGCTACAGCGCGGTCAATGTAACGCCTCGACACAGCGAGGCGGCTACAGCAATTGAGCAGAAGTCGATCGCAGTCCTGCCGTTTGAAAACTTGAGCGACGATAAACAAAACGCCTACTTCGCTGACGGCGTGCAGGATCAGATCCTGACAAATCTGGCGAAGGTCTCTGATTTGCGGGTCATCAGCCAAACTACTGCGCGCCAATACAAGAGCGGCGCTCCGCGCAATTTGCGCGAAATCGGTCAACAACTCGGCGTCAGTTACATTCTGGAGGGTTCCGTGCAGCGCTCGAGTGATCAGCTGCGCATTGCGGCGCAGTTAATCGATGCTCGCACCGATTCACAAATCTGGGCCAACACATACGACCGGACGGCAGCCGAT
>JBLMXH010000094.1:0-6515 GCA_050257685.1 Nitrospirota bacterium | reverse complement strand
TGGTTGACGGCGTTTACGTAGTGATTCGGACCCACGTCTCCGTTGCTGTCAGGCGGCTGACAACCGCACCCGCTCTGCACCAGGTTCATGCCTTCAAATGTGATTATCGGCGGCGGCATTGTTGGCGCTGGCCGGAAAAGGTTCTTCATCAATCTTTGCACCAATGGCGAGGTCGGACTCGTCGGTGGCGGCGGTCCCATGTTCGGGTGCGGGTAACGCGTACGCGGTCCGTCTTCTTCATGTTCGCCCTTGGGTGCGATGTAAGGGAGGTTTCGCAGATCGGTGGTCTGCAGAACGGGACCGACCATTTGTATTACATCCGGTCGCTGTGTGCCAGGAGCGTCTTGCGCACCGCTGGAACGGCCGGTTTGTTGTGTTTGCTTTGCGCCTCTTCCTTGCGCAAATAACGCCACAGCGATGCCGAAGAGGCAAAGAACCGAGGCAATTAAGACGCGAAGATTAAAGAAGGCAGATTTTGACGTGGATTTTTTTTTCATAGGTGGAAGCGGAGTTGATTTCCCTCTCCGGTAAACCCGAGATGGAGCCGAAATCCTAGGTGAGACGCTGCAAGCGTGTCAACACTTCTTTTGGAATTTTTTAATGCGAACGCGGATTATGCTCACCGCGTGGATAAGGGTGAGTGGGATCGTCGGCCCTTCCAGGTCTGAGCTGGAATCGACGCGATTAGCGCCGGTTTCAACGCTTTCGCGGTAACGCAATGCACAGGGAAAACGGGTGCTTATGCAGAAAGGAGCGGCACGGTCTTCAGGGCATGCAACCTACGGAAGCTAAAAATTCACCGTCGCGTTATTCGAACACGTTTGAGTGCCTGCATTGCACACTTGATATGTGAAGGTGGCAGGGCCCTTCTGATTTGTGTTATCGGTGTAGGGCGGGTTGTTAGGCACTGTGGAGACGAGGATCGCCCCGTTGCGATAAATATCGACGTTGTTTGAAGTCGCTCCGCTCCAGGAGAGATCCACCGTGTCGAATCCACGGACCTTGCGTCCGGTAGCGCTGAGGGTGATCTGCGCAGGCGTAGCCGTGGGTGTAGCTGTGGCCGTAGCGGTTGGGCTCGGAGCTACAGTGGCTGTAGGTGTGAATGTGGCCGTGGGCGACGGACTCGGAGGCACAGTTGCTGTCGACGTAGCAGTGGCTGTTGCAGTCGGAGTCGGGCTAGGGCTCGCATTGTTCCCAAGACAGACGTTTACATTCGTTGTTTGGCCGTTCGTGATCGTGAAACTGCCGGTCTGCGTGCCGACGCTGGCTTTAGACACCGAATAGGTGTGCGATCCCGTCGGTAACGTCGCGTCGTACGAACCGTCGCTTAAAGTTGCACCGTAGGGTCTGCCGTCGATTGAGACCGAAGCGTTAGAAACAGGTGCACCTCCGCTACATGCGGTCACCACAAAATGCGCGGTACCTTTTTGCGGCGCAGTGCATTCGGCGAACTTGAAATAGCCAATGCGAGTGCGCCAATTGAATTGGGACGTGGTCTGGTAGTACTCGTTCGTGTAGTAGAACGTGCAGTCATCCACTGGATCAACTGTGAGATCACTGTAATCGCCCCATCGATTCCCGGTAGCACTCTGACTGCCGGTGCCGTCGAAAAGATGTTGTTCGCCTGACAGCGTGTTCACTGGATCTGCCGATAACCGGCCGGCGTAACGGATTTGCGGATTGATTGAACCACTGGAAGCGCTAAAGCCGAGGGCGACGTTCCCCTGATTATCAGACGCGATGCTGCCCATCCATCGCCACGTGCTATCCGGTTGATACGTGCTCTCTTGTGCTTTGAGCCAGTTTCCCGGCTGGGTCCGTCGTAACTCGAACCATCGTACCCCAGCTACCGAGTTGGCGCTAACCGTGTAGTTGTTGAACATCGATTCGTGACCGTCGGCGAAACGACGATAGGCGTTGCGGAACATCAACCGATCGGCGATTGCATCGAGCCTCGTGCTGGTGCCCGCTTGCGGCACGCAGTTCCTCGTTGTTGCGCAAAGCGATGTAAATGACGCTGCACCTACGCTTGTCTCCAGCGCGAAGGTTGAGTTCGCCGGGTTCGTGAAGTCTGCGTGGTAAGCTCGTACTTTGTAGACCAACGGGCTACCCTGCGGAAACGATACGAAATGGTTCGGATCGCCGGCCGCCGGCGGAATGATGCCATCGAGATCACTCGGAAGAAAAGGCGCTTCGCTCGATCCGCCTGTAATCCCAGTCGTTTGGCTGGTCGCGGTTGGATCGCCTGCTAACATTTTCACGCGATCAAACACGAAAGCCTGCGGTCCGAGGAACATGGTGCCAGCGGTGTTAAAGACGTTTGCAGCCATGTAATAGCCGTCTGGCCAAACGCCTAGCTTGGGATAATCGAGAAAGTTACTGGTCAGATGAAAATCGTACCGGTACCACGCGCCTGTAGCGTCGCCTGTTTGAGAAACAGCGATGCACTCGTCTTGAGGAACACTGGCGCCACTTGGCGTTGCGAATTGACTGATAATCCAGCGATCGGCGAGCTGATCGTAGATTACAATCGGATCACCGTTGCCACCATTCTGACAGGCACCCCCAAAGCCGGACCAAACTGAAGAAATCCCAATCGGGCCAAGCAGTGATGTTCCGGTAAGCTTGTCAAAAACCTGAAGACCTTCGTTGACCATCTGTACGTATTGAGTTTTTCCCACTTCGCCATCGGGATCAGGCGGGGCACAATTGCAACTCACACCCGGGTAAACAATGCCATTCCAAGTGAGAATGGGACTGGGAATAGCCACAGTGTTTATCATTCGCTGCCAAAAACTGTTTTGAATCACCGGATCGGGTGCATCCTGATGCTGAAGCGGTATTTTCGGGTTGAGATTGGCTTCGTGCTCCGCTTCGATTGGCGGCCAACTCAATGGTTGCTCCCGCAGCGGCTTGGATAAGTCACTGTGCAACGTATAGATCACAGTTGTTTGACCGAATTGTTCCTGGTTTTCAGCCGAACCTGCATTCGGCTGTGCTGAGGCATTTGAGAACGTGCCAAATCCAAGGAGTGCGATCGAGACGGCGGCGAGGCCGAGAATCAAACCAAGTAAAACGCGAAGGTTAAAGAACGCAGATTCGGAAGGGGAACTTTTTTTCATAGTGGAGCATAGTTAGGCGGCAGAGTTTGGAGCTAATCGGGGGAACTGGCAACATGTTTAATTAGCATTGCTGTCGACCGGAAAGCGGGCAGCAATGCATTAGATACGAAGTCTCGACCTCGGCTTGTCCGGGATATTTCTCGGCGGCGGGCCGTCGTAGCCGTGGTTCACTGGATCGATCCGGCGCATGGGCCTTTCGCGAGTTTGTTCTTCAATCACGTGCGCAACGAGTCCGGGCGTGCGCGCAATCATGAAAATGCCGTTGAACGCCGCCGGACTCATCCCCAAATCAGCGAGAATGGCACCGATTGCGCCGTCTACATTGATCGGCAGCGATTTCTTCGCGTCGGCGAACGCTTTTTCAACTGCGCGCGCCGCCTGCATGTGCACCCCGTCCACGCCGGCTTCCCGCGCGAGCTCGAACAGGCGCGCAGTGCGCGGATCCTTGGTGTGCACGCGATGACCAAATCCAGACATGCGTTCGCCTGCCTCACTCATGGTCCGTAGCGTGCGCGTCGCTGCCTCCTCTAAGGGAATAGATTCGCGCGCTGCGCGATCGGCGATCGCCTTTAATTGGCGCGCACAATCTTCAATTGCGCCGCCGTGATGTCGATTGATCGACATAACGCCAGCGGCCACCGACGCACTTAATGTCGCGCCGGTAGACGCAACGGTGCGCGCACTTAATGCACTCGGTGGCGTAGCGCCGTGGTCGATCGACGAGACCAAAATTGCGTCCATCAAACGCGCGGCGGCCGGCGATGGCAATTCCCCGGTCAAAATCAAATAGACCGCAGCGCCAAAGGAGGCGCGCCCCATTAGTTCCGCAATGTCGTAGCCGCGGACTGCTACTTTGTTAGGCTCAATTCGCGTAATAGCGCTATGCCACACCGCCTTTTTGTCCGCTTCGCTCATGAGACTTTGTCCCTTAATTTGCTTTAAAATAGCCACGACCGCGTCGGGCAATTCACCAAAGCCGTCAACTACAGTCGCGCCCGCTTCGCGCAACGCTTTCACTTTGCCGGCGTGCGTTCCGCGACCGCCTTCGATTATCGCACCCGCGTGGCTAAATCGCGTGCCCTCGCGCGCCGCTTTGCCGCCAATGTAAGCGATGACCGGCTTGGTGATTTTTTTATCGGCAATTAGCTGCGCCAATTCTTCCTCCTGCGATGAACCGATTTCGCCGAAAATCACGATCGCTTCGGTGAGCGGATCGGCTTCGAACATCAGCGCAGCATCGGGCAGACGAATTCCGATTACCGCGTCCCCGCCGATGTGCATAATGGTTGAAAGCCGCACGCCGGCTTGTCCGAGATAATAACCTGTGCTCGATGCCATGCCGCCGGAGCGACTGATTACACCGACGCCTTTCGGTACACCGGGCTTAAACCATTGGCGCGCGGATTCCGCTCGACCGCCGATCATCCCCACCACCGCCTTTCCCGGACTCAACGCGCCAAGCGTGTTCGGTCCGAGAAACATTGCACCGTTGGTTTTCGCCGCCGCAGCGATTTCCATCGCGTCCCACACCGGCACGCGATCCGGCACAAGCACGGCGAGTTTTATCCCTGCTTCAATCGCCGAGATCGCGGCCTCTTTCACACCGGCCGCCGGCACAAAAACGACCGAGACGTCGATCTGGCCTAACGAGTCCACCGCTTCCTGCGGCGTATCAAATACCGGCACACCGAGCACATTCTGTCCGCCTTTGCCTGGCGTGACTCCGCCGACCACGTTGGTCCCGTACTCGCGCATTAACCGCGTGCGCGCTCGTCCTTCGCGTCCTGTGATTCCCTGCACCAGCACACGTTTTTTGTCGTCAATCAGTATGGCCATTTAACGATCGCCTCCGGTCAGTTGATCTAATCCCGGAATATCGAGCTCCAGATAGAAGCCCTCGATGCCTGCGAGGCGGCATTCGACATCGCAGGCGAGCAGCTCGGAGTCTTTGGTAATGAACTGTTCGTTAGGCGACGCCGCTACGGGTGCGCCGTCGCGATCGATGATCAATCCGGCTGAATGCGTTTCAACTGCGGCGCGGATCTCGGGCCAGCGCGCGGTATCGATCCAGGCACAGCCATTCTTTACTGCGAGCTTTGTGGCGGATCGATCTCTCGCAAATTTTGGCACTCGTGGCATATGCGGTTTCCATTTTCTTCCGCTCGCGCCCGCTACCAGTTCCGCAAAACGCGCGGCGATAAACGCGGGCGTGTCGGTTTTGCGGTAGCCTTCGATCGGTGCCCGCAAGAGCTTTGACAGACGACGCAAAATCTCCACAGCCCGGTCTTCGGTGTTCCCGCCCAGACGAATCACTGCGGGGATATCGAGATCGACTTCCCAAAACGCCTTCGCTAAACCGTAAGCGGACCAATACTGTTCCTGGCTCGCCACGCCGGAGCCGGAACCGAAATAACCAACCAAATCGGGTTGCGCTAAGATGATTCGAGCAGCGCGATAGACTTTTGATGCAGATGGGTTGCCGCTCGTATCCGTGAAGTTAGCGATTGTAAACCCGGCATTCACGATTGCATCCATCGACATCATCGAGCCGCCACCGCCGGCGCCGTGAAATCCGACCAGTCCCTTTGAACCTTTCGGAGCCGACGTTGCCAATTGTGCAAAATAAAATGTGCCGCGATGATCGTTTTGTTCGACGGCGTACGCGACGCGTTCCAGGCCGGTTGGCGGATGATCAAACTCGCGCGCAATTTCGATCCCGAGTTCCGGATGGCGGCCGACGGCGTAATCATCGATCGTGATCCGGCAATCGGCCGCGATGAACTCGCTGATTTTCGTCAGCACCAGCGGATTGATTTCTAAAGAGCGCGCTTCGACGCTGCGCGCAGCAGCGAACAATTTTCGGATCGCCTCATTCAGCTGCTTCGCATTTTCCGCTGAGAGTCCGCACGACGCTACGGCTTCATCAACTGCTGAATCTAATGGGCCGCGATTTACATCGCATGGAATCCGCCGGGTTGAAGCGGCGCGCTCTTCGATTCCGGAACCGCCGCCCCCGGCGAAAATAATCATTGGTGCGCGAGCGGCATCATCGATTGCGAACGAAAGAAAAAATTCGCGATCGATATCGATCTTTTCTTCCACCAGCACGGCTTCGACTGGAAACTGCCCGACTTTCATCGCCAACATTCGTTCGGCGTGCGCCCGCACATCTTCCGGGTTTTTCGCAAACGCGACTCCGCCGATTCCTGCGCGGCCTGTAGTCCAGGCTTGAATTTTCACCACAACTTCGCCGCCCAGTTCCTTGGCCGCCGCTACCGCTTCGCCTGCATCGGAAGCGGCGCGCCCGCGCGGGATTTTGAATCCATTCGCAGCAAGAATCGCTTTGCCTTGATACTCGTGAAGACGCGCCATTGGCCTTGAGAGTAGCGAAAA
>JBLMXH010000093.1:0-3125 GCA_050257685.1 Nitrospirota bacterium | reverse complement strand
GAGACATCGATGTTTTGTGCGAACTTGCCGCATCCAACGCCGTAGCTGTTAACGTGTCAGTGACATCGCTCGATCCAAGCTTGCAACGAGTGCTCGAACCACGCACCACGTCGCCCGAAGGTCGCCTCGATGCGATCAGGCAGCTTCGCGAGGCGAACATCCCAGTTGGCGTAATGGTCGCGCCGATAATTCCAGGGCTGAACGATCACGAAGTTCCAAATATCCTGACCGCCTGCGCAGAAGCGGGCGCGCAGTTCGCCGGTTACACGATTGTTCGGTTGCCATGGGCGGTGGCGCAATTATTTGAGCACTGGCTGGAGGAGCACTTTCCGGATCGCAAAGATAAGGTTTTGGGACGCATCCGCGCTATGAGGCGAAACCGGTTGAACAATTCACAGTGGCATAAGCGCATGAAGGGAGAGGGCGTTTTTGCCGAGCAAATCGCGTCGCTATTCAAAGTCGGTTGTCATCATGCCGGGATTGGCGAGCGACCGACGCTTTCCTGTAAGGCATTTCGTCGATCGAGAACGCAGTTAAGTCTCTTTGGCAGAAACTACCCCTGTTAAAACAACCAGAGCCGTGCTGGCTCAAACAGGCGCGGGTTGTTTTTGCGGTTAGATTCAAAATCTCGATGAGCACGCGGCTAAGGGATTACGATTACTTTTTGCCTGGGGACCTGATTGCGCAGCGCCCTCTAAAACGGCGTGATGATTCTCGGATGATGGTGCTGCATCGTGGTGGCGAGACAATCGAACATCGACAATTTCGCGAGCTAAAAACGCTTTTGGAGCCTGGCGATCTGCTGGTTTTAAACGACACACGTGTGCTGCCGGCGCGGCGATTCTCCGACGACGGTGCGGTTGAGTTTTTGTTTCTGGAGCGTCTCGATTCAACACGTTGGAAATGCATGATCAAGCCGGGCCGCAAAATGCGTGTTGGTGCGACAGCAAAGCTCGATGGGGCATCTTTGCGAGTCGAAGAAGTAACAGCGGAAGGCGAGCGGATTGTCGCGTTTGAAAGAGATATCGATGTTTACGCGGGCGGCTCGATGCCACTCCCGCCCTATATCAGTCGGCCAAGCGATGAAACAGACATGGCACGTTACCAGACAGTATTTGCGAATTCGACGGGAGCCGTCGCTGCGCCGACGGCAGGGCTTCATTTCACTTCAGAAATGTTGAGTGAAATTCCGCATACGTTCGTGACGCTGCACGTGGGGCCTGGAACATTCCTCCCTGTGCGATGTGAAAACATCGCCGGGCATCGGATGCATGCGGAGCGTTTTCATATTTCGCGGGAAGCGGCGAACAAAATCAATTCAGCCAGTCGGATCGTCGCGATTGGAACCACAGCCGCGCGCGCGCTGGAATCAGCACACAGCCTGGACGAACAGGTTCAAGCGCAGCGCGGTGCGACAGACATCTTTATCTATCCACCTTATCGTTTCCGCATGGTCGATATTCTGCTGACGAATTTGCACTTGCCGCACTCGACACTGCTGATGCTCGTAAGCGCGTTTGCGGGTCGCGAATTCGTTCTCCGTGCATACGAGGAAGCGGTGCGCGAACGCTACAGGTTTTTCAGTTACGGGGATTGTATGCTGATTTTATAGTCTTTCTCTTCTGTTGACTCTTCTTCAACAGAACAATGGATAAGAATTCAAGGAAGCTGAGGACTAAGTCATCACAGGTTGTGCTATTATGCGCGCGAAATGAGTGACCGACCGAAAGGAGAACTGGTGATTCAAACCATCGCCATGCCGGGGGACACAAACCCGAATGGCGATATTTTTGGTGGATGGGTGACCTCACAAATGGACCTGGGTAGCGGAATCCTCGCGGCGAAAACCGCGCAGGCCCGCGTGGTCACGGCGGCCATGGAAGGAATGTCATTCCTCGAACCGGTGAGGGTGGGGGACACGGTCAGCGTTTATGCGCGGGTGGAAAAAATCGGGCGCACCTCAATGACGATTCCGGTCGAAGTTTGGGTCACGCGCTACATGACGGGTGAAGAGCTCCGAGTTACGCACGGCGTTTTCACTCTTGTCGCGGTGGATGACTCCGGGAAACCGATTCCGGTCAAACGCGGAAGTGCATAATCGCGACTGCATTACCGAAACGCGATGACGGATTTCGCATACCTCTTCGAGCGTTTTCCATCTTTTGGGCAAACGTTTTGCTACCGCGAGGTAGCGGAGCTTCAGCGACAGGGCGTGACGCCGCCGATTTTTTCCATCCGGAATCCCAGAGACGAACCACCACAGGACTGGGACATGCGCGTTGTTGAACGTGTGCATTACCTGCCGGAGGAAAAGGAATTACTGGATGATGTCGGACGCGCTTCGAAAAAAGGAAAACTCACGCCACAAATCCTTGCCGCACTCGATGAATGGGGACGTCGCACAGATTTCCTTCGACTCTACCAGGCGGCTTACGCTGGGCTGCGACTCCGGGAGATGGGGATTGGCCACGTGCACGCACATTTCGGTGGCATGGCTGCCCGCACGGCTTTCTGGATCAACAGGTTTTTTCCGATCACTTTCAGTTTCACTGCACACGCGAACGACATTTTTGCCCCACGGAATTTTGAAATTGGCCTGGATAAACTTGTCGATGCGGCGCGTGTGATCGTTACCGAAACGGACTACGCCGCGAAGTTTTTATGTGAGCGTTTCCCCGATCGAACTGATCGCGTTCACCGTATTTACAATGGCCTCGACCCAGCAGGATTCTCGCGTGCAGAGTTTTCCTCGAGTCCTCCGCTGATCATTGCGGTGGGTCGTTTGATCGCGAAAAAAGGCTTTGGCGATTTGATTCGTGCCTGTGCCCTGCTGGCGGAACGCGGGAAATCGTTTCGATGCGAAATTATCGGCGAAGGACCGCTTGAGACTGAATTGCGCGAGGAGATTGAACGACTTGGTCTGCAGCGGCGCATCATACTCGCCGGTGCTAAGCCGCAGTCACAGCTCCGCGAGCGTCTGGCAGCAGCGAATGTTTTCGTTCTGTCGAGCGTGATAGATCCAGACGGCGGCATGGACAATCTACCCACGGTTATCATGGAGGCGATGGCATCGGGACTGCCTGTGGTATCAACGGACCTCGGCGGAATTCCGGAAATGGTTATTG
>JBLMXH010000092.1:0-22627 GCA_050257685.1 Nitrospirota bacterium | reverse complement strand
TCCGCTCAACTTGTAACGCTTAGCCCCGAAATATTTCAGGCGTCCGTTGTTCAGGAGAGAGATCCAAGCGTGCTGAAACTGAAGCGAATGCCAAACAGTATCGACACGCTTTCGCCTAACGACGCGTGGGTGCAAATCACCAGCACTCTTCCAATAGACAAGGGCGTTCCGTATCATTCGATCATCGGCGACCGCGGACGGGGGGATACGCCGAACAGCAGCGACGGTGTCGTCCCTTATTGGAGCTCCCATCTCGACGGAGCCAAATCCGAAAAAATTGTGTCGTCGGATCACGGCGCCAATCAGACTGGTGAAGGGATCGCTGAGGTAATTCGAATTCTAAAAGAACAAACTCAAAGACAAGCGTTGATGAACACAGGATGTCAGACCATTTCCACTGCGGGACTGGAAGCGCGGTAACTTGTGACCGTGAGCCATTAGATTGCTGTCGCGTGGACAATGCATCCCGGACATCGTTTTGAAGTTCCGCGTTTACGCGCCGGGCTCCGCGATTGATCGGAAACCGCCTGAAGGCGGAACTCCCAACGAAGTAGTGTGAGTTCTTCGCAATTTATGCGCAGTCAAAGCCAACCCGCGGTTATCGCATCGGATGCAAACCAGACTACGCTGATACAGACAAAGGAGGCGTTATGAAACAGGTGCTGGTCACAATTCTGGAACCAACGACGGCGACTTTGCTGATCGCATTCGCAATCGGCCTCGGCATCGTCGTTCATCCAGTGTTCTTTCTCGCGGGTTTGCTGATAGCAGTTGCCGCGCTCATTCAAAGCCTTATCAATGCAGCCGGCTATCTGACGCATCGACATCCGTGAGACCGATCGAGATAACCAAGCGTGGTGGCGAGCAACGCGATGGCGCGTCATTACGATATGCGATTGCGCTCGTGGCTTGTGTTTTTTGTCTCGTCGCCTCGTCATTTCTGTACGGTGCGCATGTGAAATCGGGAGCCACCGTCGGCAATCGCCCGGCCGGCATGGAAAAAGCCGGCACTCTCAGCGAGGTAGATCGAGGTCCACGCGGCAAAAATGAAATCGCGTTGACGTTCGACGCGGGAGCCGAAGCGGAGTGTTTCGATGATTTGCTGACAGCGCTGGCCAATGCGCATGTCAGCAGCACGTTCTTCATCACGGGAACATTCGTGCATCAACATGCCGACTGTGCGGCGGAGATCACAAAGTATGGTCATGAAGTGGGTAACCATACCTGGAGCCATCTGAATCTGACTCAGCAATCCGACGAAGTGGTGCGCGACGAGATCATGCGTGCCGAGCGCGCGATTGTACAAGCATCAGGGCAAAGTCCCCGGCCCCGGCTTCGCGCTCCGTACGGAGCCCGGGACGCGCGGGTCTTAAAAATTGCAGGCAATCTTGGGTATCGCTCAATTTTCTGGACGCTCGACAGCCAGGACGTCGAACCGGTCAAAACCGCTGAATTTCTGATCAATCGCATCACGAGCAAGAGCGATGCAGAACTCGACGGGACAATCATTTTGTTCCACGTCGGCGTTCGCAGCACCGCCGACGCGTTACCTGCCATCATTTCGAATCTTCAAGGCAGGGGGTTCCAACTCGTCACCATTTCAAAACTTCTGCAATGAAAAATTCATCAAATCCCCGCGCGCGCACACAGCAACGACACGTTGCTACCATCATGGTTCCTGTCGATTTCTCCCCCTGTTCACTAACCGGTTTAAAGTACGCACTTAAATTCGCCAGGGAATTCGGTGCGCGGCTCATTGTGCTGCATATCACGGATCTGGGTCCGGTCATGATGACGACCGCCTGCGGCGATTATGATTCGCCCACATATCTGGAGGCAGCACGGCGCAGGTGTGACGATCGGATGCAAGCATTTCTGAAGCAGGTCGATTTCGGAGGGGTTCCGGTCGATACGCTTTCCGTCGCCGGATATTGCCCGGCCGCCATCTACGAAGCTGCTGAAAAACGGGGCGCCGATCTGATTATCATGTCGACACATGGCCGCACGGGGTTACGGCATGCGTTACTCGGCAGCGTCGCCGAAGGCACAGTACGCCATGCTCGATGCCCAGTGCTCGTTGTGCCGTCATTTCCGCGCGTGCGCACGGAGCGCGTAACCAAACACGCGCGCAGGCGACGCAAATACGTTTTCGAATCTTCGCCAACATTAAAATGAGGGAGCGAGCAAAAAATGCGCGGCAATTCCCAATTCCTGCCGAGCACAGATCGTTTTGTCGCCAAGACTGGAAGCATGAAAACGCCAGTTATGCTTCTGCTTACCAACGACAGTGAATTGGAAGAATTGGTGGCCGACGCGCTGTCGGAGATCGGCGGTATAGGCCATCTCACACGCGATGCCGGCGAGACCCTGCAGACCATCTGCGCCGTGACCGATCTGGATCTGGCGATAATCGACTTCGAGCACGGGCCTCATGGAATGACGCTGCTCAGCGCGATCAGCATTTTGCGCGAGGACCTTCCTCTGATTGTGATCTCTCCTGACGATGAACAGCAGGTTGAAGCGCTGGCGTACGCGAACGGAGCCACGGCCTGCCTCTCAAAGCAGGCCGTGGCCACACAACTGGCGCAGACCATCGGCCAGTTGTGCCCCGCGAGGCTGGAACAGGTTTTTGCCTAACGAGGAGGGCAAGCCAATGCAAACAATGAGAGCCAATGTCTTTCGCGGACCAAACAAGATCGGCATCGAAGAAGTGTCCCGACCGAGTGCCGGTGTCGGGGAAGCCGTAATCCGAATCACGCTCACCACCATCTGCGGAACGGACCTGCACATTTTGCGTGGTGAGTACCCGGTGCAATCCGGACTGGTCATCGGACACGAACCGGTCGGCGTCATCGAACAGCTCGGGGAAGGATTGTCGGGGTACGAAATCGGCGATCGTGTCCTGGTGGGCGCTATCACCCCATGCGGTCAATGTCGCGCCTGTTTATCTGCGCAATGGGCGCAATGCGGGCACGGCGGAGGAATCGAAGCGGTCGGCGGCTGGCGCTTTGGCAACACCATCAACGGTGCGCAAGCCGAATATCTACTTGTTCCAAATGCGCAGGCGAACCTGGCGAAGATCCCAGGCGAACTGTCCGACGAACAAGTCGTGCTTCTTGCCGATATTGCTTCGACCGGCTTCAGTGGCGCGGAATCCGCGAACATTCGCATCGGCGATACGGTTGTCGTTTTTGCGCAAGGACCCATCGGGTTATGCGCGACTGCCGGCGCGAAATTGATCGGTGCTTCGTTCATCATCGGTGTGGAAAGCGATCCCGTTCGGATGGAGATGTCCAGGCGGATGGGCGCGCACGTCGTGCTCGATCCGAAACAGTGCGATGTCGTCGCAGAAATCAAGAAGCTCACCGGAGGCGGCGCCGACGTGGCAATTGAAGCGCTCGGCCTCCAGGCAACTTTCGAGAACGCTTTGCGTTCCCTCCGGCCCGGCGGCACGCTGAGCAGCCTTGGTGTTTACTCGGGAAAACTCCAGGTTCCATATGACGCATTTGCTGCCGGCATTGGTGATTACAAAATCGTGACCACATTGTGCCCCGGCGGGAAGGAACGAATGCGGCGGCTAATGTCGATGGTGCAATCGAAACGGTTCGATCCGTTGCCGCTGATCACGCACAATTTCAAGCTCGATCAAATCGTCGAAGCATATGACGTCTTTGGGTCACGCCGCGACGGCTGCCTCAAAGTGGCGATTAGACCCTAATAGGGCTGATACAACTCGTCGAAATTTGAACTCTAGCTAAACCCAACGAAGCACGTCCTGAGTTCGATTGGCACCAGTTGCTAAATCAGTATTCGATCCCCGAATAACAAGATTTGCCTAGAGAAAAGCAAAGATCGGCGAGTAGGCCATCCATTGGCGATGTTTCTGTTAATAGGAGGGTTTTATGAAAAGAATATTTACTTCAACGATCGTTGGACTCGCGATTGGCTTGCTGTCGTTAGTTGCAGCTCCCGCGTATGCGCGTGGGGGTGGACACGGCGGAGGCGGCGGACACGGCGGCTTCAGTGCCGGAGGCCATGCAGGTTTCAGCGGCAGCGGACGCGGAGGTTTCACTGGAGGCGCTCGCGGCTACAGTGGAGCGGGGATTAGCCGAGGAACCGGTGCTTCTGCCCCGAGATCTTACTCCCCCGGAATCTCAGCCGGACGGCATGGCGGGTACGGACAAAAGTATTACGCACCGCGAAGTTCGACTGGAGGACACATTTATGGTTCTGGCGCGAGATCGCAGAGTAAAACGGCTTCCAAACAGTATGCCCGATCACCACGGTATTCCGGTAGCTATTACGCTCCCCAAGATCGATCCGGCACTGGGTTTGCACGCAAATCCGCTATCCAGCCGCGCGATTATGCCGGAAAGAATCGGGATCTGCGCCCGCAGCGCGCCGTCACGGGTGTAAAAGATGCAACCCGACCCGGCAGCAAGTGGTCGCAGCACAACCTAACAAACAAACAGCGGCTCGATCCGCAAACAAAGGAGCGACTGCGTAACTGGCAGGGCAAAGCGTCTGGATGGAACGACGCAAAAAATAAGAATCACGAACACTGGCGTGATCGTCATCATCATGATCATGATTGGTGGAAGCATCATTGTGACGTCATCGTTCTTGTAGATTGGGGCTACTGGGGTTGGTGGGACGGCTGGTGGTACCCGGCGTGGGGCTACGACCCGTATTACTCGGATTACGATTACAATGGGCCGATCTATGGGTATGACGGACTTCGACCAGACGAAGTGATTGCCGACGTTCAGGCAGCATTGCAGCAACTCGGCTATTACGCCTCTTCAGTTGACGGAGTACTCGGACCTGCCACTGAAGCAGCGATCGCGGACTACCAGCGAGACCGCGGTCTTCCAGTTACGGGAGCGATTGATCCATCAACTGTGAGATCGCTCGGGTTAACCGGCTAGTCGCATCTTTAGGGCGAAGCCTGCTTCGAAAGGAGCAGGCTTCTGTTAACCTAACGACGAGTCCTGAACGAAAAAGCGAACAGAAAAAACAGTGGAACAACCCAAACCCGAATCATACATCCGATGGTTTCGTGAGATCGGAATCGCGGACGTTGCACGCGTCGGCGGCAAAACCGCGTCGTTAGGCGAAATGTTCCGCGAGCTCACGGCCAAAGGTGTGAAAGTACCGGACGGGTTTGCTATCACTGCTGCCGGTTACTGGCATTTTCTTCGCACGACAGGACTCGACACATTCATCTCAGCGCACCTTGTTGAGCTTGACACGAATGATGTAAAGCAGCTGCAAAGACGCGGCGCGGCCGTTCGAGACGCGATTCTGGCGACAAAACTGCCGCCCGATTTGCGTCAGCAAATTTTGCAGGGCTATGACCAATTATGTCGGGATTCCGACGAGCCTATTTCTGTTGCAATTCGAAGCAGTGCGACAGCAGAAGATCTGCCCGAGGCCAGCTTTGCCGGCGCGCAGGAAACATTTCTCAATGTGACCGGCCACGATCGGGTGATCGAAGCGTGCCGCCGTTGTTACGCTTCGTTGTTCACTGACCGTGCTATCTCGTACCGCGCTGAGCGTGGTTTTGCCCATGACAAGGTTGGTCTCTCAATTGCCGTGCAAACCATGGTGCGTTCGGACATTGGAAGCTCGGGAGTGATTTTTACAATCGATACTGAGACTGGATTTCGCGATGCCGTTCTAATCAATGCCTCCTACGGACTTGGTGAAAACGTCGTAAAGGGTTTCGTGAATCCCGACGAGTTCTGCGTTTTTAAACCGACGTTAAAGAGCGGGTTTCGACCGATCCTGCAAAAGATTGCTGGCAGCAAAGAATTGAAACTCGTCTACGACACTGCGGCCGCCGGTGGAACGCGCAATATCCCAGTTCCACCGCAAGATCGTCGCCGCTTCTCTATTTCAGACGAGGAAATTCTTCAGCTCGCACGCTGGGCTTGTATCATCGAACAACATTACAGCGCTAAGAAGGGTCGGCCGACTCCAATGGATATTGAGTTCGCCAGGGACGGCCGCACCGGTGAATTATTCATTGTTCAGGCGCGCCCCGAGACAGTCCATTCGCGGAAGGACGCGACCGTAATGGAGCACTACCGTCTCAAATCGTCGGGCCGAATCCTGATTCGTGGGCGAAGCGTCGGAACAAAGATCGCGAGCGGCGCGGTTCGAGTGATAGCCGATCCAAAACATCTCAACGATTTTCAAAAAGGCGAAATTTTGGTTGCCGATAAAACCGATCCGGATTGGGAACCGATCATGAAAAAGGCGGCAGCGATCGTGACCAATCGCGGTGGCCGCACATGTCACGCAGCGATTGTCAGTCGCGAACTGGGAGTTCCCGCAATCGTCGGTACCGAGCACGGTACGGAAGTTCTCCGTGATGGACAGATCATCACGGCGTCATGCGCGCAAGGCGACATTGGCTTTGTTTACGAAGGCAAGCTGCCTTTCGAAGTCGCGCGAACCAGTCTGAAGGACCTCTCACGGCCCCGCACCAAGGTGATGATGAACGTGGCCAATCCAGACGAAGCATTTCGCCTTTCCTTTATTCCAAACGACGGCATCGGACTAGCGCGCGAGGAATTCATTATCAGCAACTACATCAAAGTGCATCCGCTTGCGCTTATTGATTACGAAAAGATGGACGATCAAAACATCAAAGCGACGATCGACAGACTGACTGCCGGCTATGATGATAAGCCGCAGTTCTTCGTGGACAAACTCGCGCAAGGCGTAGCAACAATTGCTGCAGCGTTCTATCCAAAGGATGTGATCGTGCGATTGAGCGATTTCAAAACCAACGAGTACGCCAATTTGACCGGCGGGCGCGCGTATGAGCCGGTTGAAGAAAATCCAATGCTTGGATTCCGCGGCGCATCGCGCTACTACAACGAACGATACCGCGCCGGTTTCGCGCTCGAATGCCGCGCCATGAAAAAAGTCCGCGATGAAATGGGCCTAACTAATCTCAAGCTCATGGTCCCGTTCTGCCGTACCGTCGCAGAAGGCCGCAAAGTCATCACCGAGTTGAATAAGCATGGTCTCAAGCGCGGCGAAAGCGGTCTTGAGATTTACGTAATGTGCGAAATCCCAAGCAACGTCATTTTAGCCGAAGAATTCGCGGAAATTTTTGACGGCTTCAGCATTGGATCAAACGATCTGACGCAGCTCATCCTCGGGGTCGATCGTGACAGCGAGATTGTGGCGGAGATTTTTGACGAACGAAACACCGCTGTGAAAAAGATGATTTCTCAAGTAATTGCCGTCGCGCGCGCCAAGAATCGCAAGATCGGGATCTGCGGGCAGGCACCAAGCGATTATCCCGAGTTCGCCCAGTTCCTTGTCGAACAAAAGATCGACAGCATCTCGTTAAACCCCGACACAGTGATCAAAACGACCATGGCAATTTTAAAGAAGGAAAAAAGTACCTGAGATAAGCAAAGAAAGGAAACGATGAAAACGATAACAATATTCACCGCTGCCATGGCGATTGCAGCGGCATTTGGAGCACCAAGCGCTAACGCACAGCGAAACTACGACCCGAAAACCGTTGAGACCGTCGAGGGCAAGGTGTTGTCGGTGGAGACCATGCAGCAGCGAGGCCGTGGAGTTCATCTCATGCTGCAAACGGACAAGGAAACGGTTGCGGTGCATCTTGGCCCGAGTTGGTACATCGACAAGCAGACGCCAAAGATCGAAACCAATGACACAATCACTGTGACCGGGTCTCGCATAACCTTTGACGGAAAACCGGCCATCATCGCCGCTCAGGTAAAGAAAGGAAATGATGTCTTGAACTTGCGCGACGAAAATGGCATCCCACTGTGGAGGCGCGCCGGCCGCGGTAATCGGTAAGGATCATCGCAGCCTAACAAAGCGAAATGAGACTTGAGGTGAAGAAAAAGTTTGGACGTCTGGTGAAATGGGCTGCCATCACATTGTGCGTGGTGTTCGTGGCGATTCAGTTCGTGCCGGTAACTCGGACGAATCCGCCGGCCCAAGGGGAGTTTCGCGGTTCGCCGGAACTGGTTTCAGTCCTACGTCGCGCATGCTACGACTGTCATTCAAACGAAACAGTATGGCCGTGGTATTCGCGCGTAGCGCCGCTGTCCTGGGTCATTGCCCATGACGTCAACGAAGGGCGGGCAGAGTTGAATTTTTCTACTTGGAACCAGCTCAGCGTCGACAAGCAGGCTAAGGCGATGAAGGAGAGTTGGAAAGAAGTCGCAGAAGGCGAGATGCCTACTTGGTACTACGTGGCGCTCCACCCTGAAGCACGATTGTCACCCAATGATCAATCAGTGCTACGAGGCTGGGCAGGATCTGCCACCGGTGGAGAAGAGGGCGAAAAAGACGACGAATAAAGCCGTAACCAGCTGAATGGGCCTACGGCAGTTTGGGAGCACTGATCACAGGCTCAGGACCGGTCAGCGCTTTGAGGAAAGCCAGCAAATCTTTCTTCTCCGTCTCGGTTAAATCGAGCGGCTTAATCAGCGAATCAAGGTTCGGATTCGGAATCCCTCCCTTGTTGTGGAATTCAATCACCGCCTCCAAGCTCGGCGTCTGTCCATCATGCATGTACGGGTAAGTGTTTGCGACGTTGCGTAGCCCCGGTGTTTTAAACTTACCTCGGTCTTTAGGGTCCTTTGTAACGGCTTCGCGCCCGATGTCCGGTTTCGCGGCGTTCATTCCGATGCCTAGGTTATGGAAGCTCTGGTCTGAGAATAATGGGCCGCTATGACAGGCAACACACGTTCCTTTGCCATTGAAAATCTCCATTCCATGCTGTGCTTCAGCACTGAGCGCTTTTTTGTCGCCTTCGAGAAACCGATCGTATGGGGATGGTCCGGAAACGATCGTCCTCTCGAAAGAAGCGATTGCTTTGGCAATTCCATCGGTAGTGACGTCGGAGTGGAATACCTCTTGAAACTGACGCTTGTACCCTGGAATCGCGTTGAGCTTCCGCACGACATTCTCCAGTGTCTCGCCCATTTCCACGGGGTTATGGATAGGGCCGAGTGCCTGTTCTTCCAGCGTACCGGCGCGTCCATCCCAAAACTGGTATTTCATATAGCCCGAGTTGACGATGGTTCCCGAATTGCGGTTTCCGACACGCCCTCCAACTCCTGTATCAGTCGCGTCATGGCCAGCCCATCCCGTTTTGGGATCGTGACAGGTGGCACAACTAATCTCGTTGTTAGCCGAAAGGCGGCCATCAAAGTAAAGCTGGCGGCCGAGTTTAATTTTGGCCTCGTTCTGCGGATTGTCCGCGGGGACTGGCATCGGCGGAAGGCCGCCGCCGCCCCCGGGCGTAGACTGTGCCGAAACTTCGAGGGAGACGAGATTAGCGCAGAGACCTAACATGGCTACCACGACGCACGACACAGCCAATCGCGGACATCTGTTCACAAAGATTTGATGGTCCATTGAAGCGACAGACGAAACAAACAAACATTGATCTTCGCCGAGTGCAACATCACGCAAAACATTTTAGTTGCTGATAAATATTTCTTTGTTTTTCAAATTACAACGAGTTTTGACATTGCCAGAGATCCTTACAGTCTGTTTTGTTGATGGCCCACGACTTGGACCGGTTATCAACAAATCGGACCATGTTTTGTTGCCGGTTAAGAATTCCTGAACAGAAGAAGAACGGTAAGCTGTGAAAAAAAATGACAAGGCGCCCATTGTTTGCGGCACGGACTTTTCCAAGACAGCGACGGAAGCGGTAGACATTGCGGCCGCCCTGGCGAGGCGGCTCGAGACAAAACTTCTCCTGGTGCACGTGGACCAACTTCACAGATCTCTCGTGTCTGATCCGATCATTATTAAATCCGCGGCGTTGCAAACACGCTGTGAACTGGATCGTGAAGCACAACGCCTTTGCGACTCGGGCACCGATACCGAAGGGAAGGTCCTTGCCGGTTCCGCCTTCGATCAGTTAGTCACTACAGCAACAAATGCTAGGGCGCGGCTCATCGTGATTGGAGCAGTCGGCCACGGCCTCGCTAGACGACTGCTCGTGGGAAGCGTAGCTGAACGGACGGCGGAGAGTTCGCCGATTCCAACGTTAGTTGTGCGTCCGGGCGGAAGGCTTGCGGGCTGGGTTCGGGGCGAAGAGGAACGATTAAAAGTTCTTGTGGGTTACGATTTTTCTGCTGCGAGCGATGCTGCTTTGCGTTGGGTCAACCAGCTAGGGGAAATCGGAAAATTCGAAGCAACGGTGCTTTACAGTAACTGGCCTCCGGATGAGGCGCGCCGACTGGGATATGAAGGGCCACTGCCATTGGAGGCTAATCCGGAGAAAATTCAAAAGAATCTTGAGCGCGACTTGAAGAAGCGAATTGTTAAATTTCTGCCGAAACAAAAAATCACCGCCATCGTTGAACCCGGCTGGGGAAGTCCGGAAGGTTACTTGTTCGAAATGGCTAGCCGGCAAAAAATCGATCTGATCGTCGTTGGAACTCACCAGCGACAAGGCTTGGGAAGGGCTCTACTCGGGTCAGTGTCGCGCGCTGTTTTGCATCATGCGAGGATGTCAGTAGCTGTCGTTCCTCCGGCCAAAACCGCCGCGCAGAAATGAGCAGTATGAACATCAAAACATCTACGCAAAGTCGGCGTGCTGGCGCGCGGCCGCGGCGCATTTTGGTCCCCGTGGATTTTTCCGATTCGTCGGCGCGCGCTTTGCGGCATGCGGCAAAGCGCGCCGCAGAATCCGACGGCTCAGTGATCGTTGTCCACGTAGTGCCTGCTGATTATGGATGGTTGGGAATCGGACGCAACGAATTGCGCGACTTGGATCGATCATTGCAGCGGCAGGCGTCCGAGCGATTGCGAACTTTTGCCGATGAGAACGTCGGCGATGATGTGGCTGCAGACCTCGAGGTCCGCGTGGGTCAACCGGCGGAACAAATAATCGCTGCGGCACGAGATTCGAAGTGCGACTCCATCATGCTCTCGACACGCGGCCTCACCGGCTTGGATCGCTATTTCATTGGCAGCGTCGCTCATCGCGTCGCCCAGCTTGCCCCCTGCCCCGTCGTTCTACTGCGTCCCGGAAAACATGCGCCCGGTCGAGAACGAAAACCGCCGGGGGTTCTTCGGTTGAAACGTAAGAGCAAGGCACAGCCCTGAGGGTGCGGCAAAGACCTGGGCGAATGCAAGCGGTCGTCGTTCCTCGCTGGCATCACGCGAATGTCGACGAGGTTGTGCGGCTCCTGAGAACCGACCTTGCGAATGGTCTTTCGCCCAGCGAAGTCGAGATCCGCACAAAACAGTACGGCGCAAACGAGCTGGCCGAAGCACCGTCTCAGCGATGGTGGTTAAAGCTGCTGAATCAGTTCAATGAAATGGTGATCTGGATCCTGATCGCCGCCACGCTTCTGTCGGCGATCATGGGCGATTGGCTGGAAGCTGCGGCAATTTTCACGATCATCATCTTAAACGCGCTGCTCGGATTTTTTCAGGAACAGAAAGCCGAGAAGGCGCTTGCTGCGCTCAAAAAGCTTTCCTCTCCTGTTGCGAGGGTGATCCGGGACGGTACCCTGCGCAATGTTGCCGCGGCCACTCTCGTTCCGGGCGATGTCATCGAGATCGAGGCCGGTGACCATATCCCAGCAGATGCACGACTGGTCACCGCGTTCGGACTAAAAACGCAAGAAGCCGCTCTTACTGGTGAATCGGATCCGGTCGACAAAGACGGCTCTACGGTATTTCCAGAGGGTGCTACTACCGCGGAGCGCGCCAACATGCTTTTCACAGGAACGACCGCTGTGGCCGGAAAAGCTCGCGCCGTCGTCACCGCGACGGGAATGAACACTGAACTGGGTCAGATCGCTGGATTCTTGAAAACGGAAGAGCGGGAACCGACGCCGCTTCAAAAACGCCTGACTGAACTGGGTCGCGTGCTGATCGTTGCCTGCCTGATTTTGGTGGCGATCATTTTCTCTTTGCAGTTGCTCCGCGGCGAAAGTCTGACGCAAACATTTCTGGTCGCCGTTAGTCTTGCGGTCGCTGCAGTCCCTGAAGGATTGCCGGCGGTAGTAACGATCGCGCTTGCCCTCGGCTTACAGCGGATGGTGAAACGCAACGCTCTCATTCGTCGATTGGCCAGTGTGGAAACGCTGGGCTCGGTGACCGTAATTTGCTCGGACAAGACAGGAACCCTCACACGCAACGAAATGACGGTAACGGAAATCGTAACCGCCACTCGGCGTTACAGAGTTACCGGAACGGGTTATCAGCCGCATGGAGAATTCGTAGTCCTCGCGGAAGAACCGAACGACAAGATCAGGAGCTGGCTTGTGACTCCATTGAATGAACCTGACCTCGCGATGGCGTTAACTATCGGCATGTGGTGCAACAACGCGAGACTTGAAGTGCCGATTGAGAACGACGAGCGCTGGCGAATCCTTGGCGACCCAACCGAAGGCGCACTCATCGTTGCGGCTAAGAAGGCCGGGCTCGAGCGCAACTCGCATCGCACAATCAGTCACGAAATCCCGTTCGACTCGAAGCGCAAATTGATGTCGGTAGTCGCGAAAGACGCGCACCGGTTGGTCATTTATACCAAAGGCGCACCGGAATCGCTTTTGCCGCGCTGCGCGTTTGAGCACCGTGACGGCAAAATCGTTCCGTTGTCCTCCGAGCGTCGGGAGCAAGTGCTGGAACAAAGCCATGAAATGGCCAAACGTGCGCTACGAGTACTTTCGCTTGCTTATCGAAATCTCGACAACGATTTACCGGACTATCGAGAAGCGGATCTGGTTTTTACCGGCCTGGTTGGAATGCTTGATCCGCCGCGCGAAGAAGCGCGCACAGCAGTCGCGAAGTGCCAGTCGGCGGGGATACGTCCGGTGATGATCACTGGCGATCATCCAGGAACTGCCCTTGCTGTTGCGCAGGAGTTGAAGATCGCCAGCGCCGAAGACATGGAGATAACTGGTTCGGAAGCAGATGCCCTTTCGGACGAGGAGTTGTTGCGCAAGGTCAAAAACATCGCCGTGTATGCGCGCGTTTCGCCAGAGCACAAGCTGCGGGTCGTCGAGGCGCTCAAAGCGAACGGTCAGGTTGTGGCAATGACAGGCGACGGTGTGAACGACGCGCCCGCGGTGAAAATGGCAGACATCGGCATCGCGATGGGGATTACCGGTACCGACGTAACGAAGCAAGTGTCGGACATGGTGTTGATGGACGACAACTTTGCCTCCATCGTCAATGCCGTCGAAGAAGGACGTGGCATCTACGACAACATTCAGAAGTTCGTTCATTATTTGCTTTCCACCAACGCGAGCGAAATTGCGCTTGTTCTTTTTGCCGCGCTTGTCGGATGGCCAGTTCCCCTGCTTCCGATCCAAATACTTTGGATCAACTTAATCACTGACGGATTACCCGCACTGGCTCTGGCGATGGAAAAACCGGAACCAAATGTGATGAGGCGCCCGCCGCGGCCGCCGAAGGAGGCGTTTTTCACTCGCCAGCGCGGACTGTCGATCGTCATCCACGGCTCTGCCATGGCGACGGTAATCATCGGAGGATTCGCTTACTTTTATGTAAGAGATGGCAGTTCGTATGCACAGGCGACGGCGTTCTACATCACAACTTTCGCTCAGCTCTTCTTCTCTTTCGCTTGCCGAAGTCAATGTTACACGCTCCCTCAGTTGGGCGTCTTTACGAATCCGTACCTTCTCGCAGCGATCGTTGTTTCTGGGATTCTGCAACTATCTCTCCTCTGGTTCCCACTGACGCGAAATGTATTTTTCAAGCCTGCGCCGCAATTCGGGTTCGATTGGCTAGCGATTTTTCTGCTAGCGCTCATTCCGGTTTCCTTGGTCGAGATCGCGAAAATCATCCGTGCTCGAGGCTGGTCCCGTTGTGTCCGCGCCTAAGATACCAACGCGCCAAGCGGTTTTCGAAGCACGTGATGTCACGAAGATCTATCACGTCGGCGAAGTGGAAGTGCACGCGTTGCGCGGCGTGGATATCGATCTATACGAAGGTGAATTCGCGGTGCTGCTCGGTCCTTCCGGCAGCGGCAAGTCGACACTGCTAAATATTCTTGGTGGTCTGGATGTGCCAACAAGCGGACAAGTTCATTTCCGCGAGCACGATCTCAGCGCGTTCGACGATTCCGCGCTCACACATTACCGGCGCGATCACGTCGGCTTCGTTTTTCAATTCTACAATTTGATTCCGAGTCTGACCGCGCGCGAGAACACGGCGTTGGTCACGGAAATTGCGCGCAACCCGATGACTCCGGAAGAAGCGCTCAAGCTCGTCGGGCTGGCCGATCGGATGGATCATTTTCCTTCACAGATGTCCGGCGGCGAACAACAACGCGTGGCCATCGCGCGTGCAATCGCGAAACGCCCCGATGTCCTTCTTTGCGATGAACCGACCGGCGCGCTCGATGTGAAAACGGGGATTATTGTGCTGGAGGCGATCGAGCGCGTGAATCGCGAGCTCGGCACAACGACCGCGGTGATCACACACAATGTCGTGATCGCCGGAATCGCAGATCGGGTCATCACCATTTCAAATGGACGGATCGCGAATGTGGTGCACAACGAACGGAAAACCACCGCGCGGGAGCTTGTTTGGTGAAATAAAATGACAGCGCTCAACCGCAAGTTGACCCGCGACGCGATTTACATGGCTGCGCAGGGCATCGCTATCAGCCTCGTGCTCGCATGTGGCGTGGCGACATTTGTCATGTCGCTTTGCACCTACACGTCGATGATGCAGACGCGCGAACGTTATTATCATCGCTACTCATTTGCGAGTGTGTTCACTCATTTGAAACGCGCGCCGAACTCTCTGGCCGCACGCATTGCAGAAATTCCCGGGGTCGCAGCGGTACAGACACGAGTGGTAGTCGATGTGACACTCGATGTGCCGGACATGGCCGAACCGGCCACCGGCCGATTGATTTCAATCCCTGAATACCAGTCGCAGCAGCTGAATCAGTTGCACATTCGCAGCGGACGTTACATCGCGCCGCGCAGTGAAGGCGAGGTCATCGTCGACGAGGCATTTGCCGAAGCTCACCATTTTAGACCGGGCATGCGCGTGAACGCGATCATCAATGGTAAACTCGACAACCTGACAATTGTGGGGATCGCGTTGTCGCCGGAGTACGTCTACACCATTCAGCCGGGCCAGATATTCCCGGACAACAAACGTTTCGGAGTTTTCTGGATGGGTTATCCGGAATTGTCCGTCGCTTTTGGCCTGATGGATTCGTTTAACGACCTCGCTCTTACGCTTACGTACGGTGCATCGGAAGCGGAGGTGCTGAAGCGACTCGACGATGTGACGGCGGAGTACGGGGGCACCGGGGCTTACGCCCGTACTGATCAGCCTTCACATCGTTTTGTTTCGGATGAGCTCATCCAGTTGCGGGCGATGGCGACCATCGTTCCAATCACGTTCTTCGTCGTAGCAGCGTTTTTGTTAAACGTGGTGCTAGATCGTCTGATCGGCACGCAACGGGAACAAATTGCCGCACTAAAAGCATTCGGTTACACACGGCGGGAAGTCGGCTGGCATTTTTTGAAATTCGCGCTGCTGATCGTTCTGTTCGGAACATTGGTTGGTATCGGTTTTGGAGCATGGCTCGGCCGCGGCGTCACGCGGATGTACACACAGTTTTTCCGCTTCCCGACGTTCGAGTTTTATCTTGATCCGCGCATCGTTGTGTTCGCAGTTGCGATCAGCTTAACCGCAGGCGGATTGGCAGTAGCCGGGGCAGTCCGGCGGGCGATACGTTTGCCGCCGGCTGAGGCAATGCGTCCGGAGGCTCCGCCGATTTATCGTCCCACCGTTGTAGAACGTCTCGGGCTGCAGCGATTGTTCTCGCAACCGATCCGCATGATCCTGCGCCAGATCGAGCGAAAGCCATTTCGCTCGGCCTTGTCTATTCTCAGTGTCGCGCTGTCGATCGCGGTGATGATTCTCGGTTCATTTTCAAAAGATATTGTTGACCATATTGCTGACGTGCAGTTCGACCGCTCACAGCGTTACGATTTCCATGTGAGTTTCGTCGAACCAGCGTCGGCTCGCGCGTTGAATGAAATCAAAAGCTTGCCCGGCGTATTGCGGGCTGAACCGTTTCGCACGATTCCGGTGCGGCTCCATGCCGGGCACCATTCGCGTCGTACGGCAATCATCGGGCTTCCGCAGGATCGACAATTACTGCAATTGATTGATCTCCGGCTCCATGCCGCCATGTTGCCTGACGAGGGTCTCGTGATCTCTAAGACGTTGGCCGAATCGCTCGGCGTCAACGTCGGCGACGTGATCACGGTCGAGACAATGGAAGGCGAGCGTCGCAGGGTTGATGTGCGAGTGGCCGATTTACTCGACGATTTCGGCGGCACGTCCGCCTATATGGATTTGAGCGCGCTCAATCGTCTGCTGCGTGAAGGCGACACAATTTCCGGCGCGTTCATCTCGACCGACCCGATGCACCAATCCAGATTGTATGCAGCACTGAAGAACACTCCACGCATCGCCAGCGTGACTTCGAAGCAAGCAGCGCTGGCAAGTTTTCGGAAGACCATTGCTGAGAATTTCCTGCGGATGCGATTGTTCAACGTTCTTTTTGGCTGCACGATCGCGGTCGGCGTCGTGTACAATAGCGCACGCATTGCGTTCTCTGAGCGAAGCCGCGAGCTCGCCACCTTGCGCGTCATTGGTTTCACGCGTCGCGAGATTTCGTCGATTCTCCTGGGTGAGGTAGGCGTGCTGATTGTAGCGGCAATTCCATTGGGTCTGTTCATCGGTTATTGGTTCGCCGTGTTTGCCACCGCGGCGATGCAGACCGAGACGCAACGTTTTCCGGTAATTGTGCAAGCGAACACCTTCGCTTTCGCGGTCGCAGTTGTTCTGATTGCTGCGATTGGCTCAAGCGTGCTGGTACGGCGCAGACTCGACCAGCTTGATCTGGTGAGTGTCTTAAAATCACGAGACTAGCGAACGGTGAGGATCAACAAACAACGTCTTTTCGTCGTCACGTTCGCAGCGCTTGTACTCGGCGGCGTCATCTATGCCTTTTTGCCAAAGCCGATCCCAGTCGAAACTGCGCGCGTCGCGCGAGGCCGGCTTCAAGTCACTGTTGACCATGAAGGCAGGACACGAGTCAAAGAACGCTATGTAATCTCCGCGCCACTCAGCGGCCGATTATTGCGCGTAGAATTGCACCCCGGAGATCCGATTCGCGCAAAAGAAACGTTGCTTGCAGCGATCGAGCCTTCGGATCCGGCGCTACTGGATCCGCGCGCGCGGGCCGAGGCCGAGGCGAGGGTCAAGGCAGCTGAAGCCGCCAAGCTTCGAGCGATCCCGATTTTGGATCGTACGCGAGCCGCAAGCGAGCAAGCCAAAACTGAGTTGGACCGGGCGCAAAAGCTTTACGCGACCGGTGTGATGTCGCGCCAGGAACTCGATAACGCCGATCTCAAATCGAGGACAGCAGATGAAGAACTGAAAGCCGCTGACTTCGGTGCGCAGATTGCGGCATTCGAGCTCGAACAGGCGCAAGCCGTGCTTAGCGGTGGAAAGAATTATGCGGCCGGTGCGCCGTTCGAAATTCACTCTCCAATCAATGGAGAATTGCTCCGCGTGTTTCAAGAAAGCGAAAGCTTTCTGCAGTCCGGCACGCGGTTGATGGAAATCGGTGATCCGCGCGATTTGGAAATGGAAATCGATGTGCTTTCCAGGGACGCGGTGAAGATCAAACCCGGTGACAAGGTGCTGGTCGAGCATTGGGGCGGCGACGCCCCCTTGTTAGGCCGCGTACGCTTGATCGAGCCTGCGGCATTTTTGAAAGTGTCGGCACTCGGGGTTGAAGAACAGCGTGTCAATGTCATTGCCGATTTTGTCGACTCACCGGAAATGTACCGCGCGCTTGGTGATGCTTACCGCATTGAAGCGCGCATTGTCATTTCTGAAGCCGATAACATTTTGAAGGTTCCAGCCGCCGCGCTTTTCCGCCGCGGTGAGGAATGGGCTGTTTTTGTGGCCGATCACGGGCGAGCCGTATTGCGTCCTGTAAAAATCGGGCGTCGTAATGATCTTGAAGCGGAAGTTTTGGGTGGTGTGAACGAAAATGAAACTGTTCTCGTTCATCCCAGTGACAAAATTCAAGACATGACCCGGATTCAAGAACGCAAAAGTTGATCACGTCGTTTTCAAAAAATCAGACAAAAAGGCGAACTGGATCGTGAAAGCAACCGACGCGCGAATTAAGACGTGTGGCGAGACGCTGATATCGGAGCGTCGTCCAATTCTCAGCGCGATGCTTGCGCCAAAATCAGTTGCGTTGATTGGCGCGAGTGAAAAACCGGCCAGCGTGGGACGCGCGTTGTTCGAAAATCTGCAATCATTTCGTGGTCGTGTTTTTCCTATAAATCCCAGTCACGCGACCCTGCTCGGACAGAAGACATTTCCGAAAATCGCCGACGTGCCAGAGCGCATTGACCTGGCGGTGATCGCCACGCCTGCTGCGACAGTTCCGGGAATTGTCGCTGAATGTGCGGACGCTGGAGTCAAAGGTGCGGTGATAATCTCGGCTGGATTTAAGGAGTCCGGATCGGCTGGGGCGGAGCTCGAAACGCAGATCCTCGAACGGCGCGGGAATATGCGGATCATCGGCCCGAATTGCGTGGGCGTGATGCTGCCGCACATCGGATTGAACGCGACGTTCGCAAAGCCACTCGCGTTGCCGGGCAATATCGGATTTATCAGTCAAAGCGGCGCGCTCTGCACTGCGATTCTAGATTGGAGCCGATCAACACAACTTGGATTCAGCGCGTTCATTTCCATCGGATCCATGGCCGACGTGAACTGGGGCGATTTGATCGATCATCTAGGCGACGATCCGCACACCCGGAGCATTTTGCTTTACATGGAATCGGTCGGCGACGCCCGCTCTTTTCTTTCTGCTGCCCGCGAGGTTGCGCTTACCAAACCGATTATTGCCATCAAAGTAGGGCGAAGCGGAGCTGCGGCGAAAGCAGCGGCCTCGCACACTGGTGCGCTAACCGGCAGCGATGACGTACTCGATGCGGCCTTCCGCAGAGTCGGCGTTTTGCGTGTGGACACAATCGAAGAATTGTTTGGCCTCGCTGAGTTGTTAGGCAAACAACCACGGCCTGCGGGACCACGTCTGGCAATTGTGACTAACGGCGGCGGCCCGGGTGTACTGGCCACGGACGCATTGATCGAGTGCGGCGGAAAATTAGCAGAGTTTTCAGGTAAAACTCTGGACGCATTAAACACGCTCTTGCCGCCGCACTGGAGTCGAGGCAATCCTGTGGATATTCTTGGCGACGCCAGTCCCAAGACGTACGCAAGAGCAGTCGAGATCGTCTCGCGCGATGAAAATAATGACGGACTGCTCGTCATCCTTTCGCCGCAAGCAGTGACGGAACCAAGCGAAACCGCCGAGCGATTGCGTGCCTTTGCGAAACTAAAAACCAAGCCAATTCTGGCGAGTTGGATCGGCGGGATTGGAGTGCGTCCCGGCATGGAGATCCTGGATCGCGCAGGGATTCCGACGTTTGAATATCCAGACGCAGCGGCGCGCGCGTTTTGCGCCATGTGGCGCTACTCCCATAACCTCGATGCGTTGTACGAGACGCCGGCGCTCACCGCCACCGCCGAGATCGACCGATCAGAGGCCGAACAGATCATCGATCGCGCAAGAAAATCGCAGCGCACGCTGCTAACCGAAATCGAATCCAAGCAACTTTTGGCGGCCTATGGAATTCCGACTGTCGAAACGAGAATCGCAACGTCGGAAGAGCAAGCTGTCGAGATCGCGAAAACCATCAAAGGCCCCGTTGTGCTCAAGATATATTCGGAAACCATCACCCATAAAAGCGACGTCGGCGGAGTGAAACTAAATCTGCGCGGCGCAGCGGCCGTCCGTCGCGCATATAGCGAGATCGAAAAATCTGTAGCGGCGGTCTATGACCGCCGAATCGACTTGCCCCCCACGGGAAAGGAGGACAGCGCTCAGAGAGCGCCGCTAGACGAAGCATTTCGCGGTGTCACGGTGCAGCCGATGATCGCGCAGGATGGCTACGAACTCATACTCGGCAGCAGTATCGATCCGCAATTCGGGCCGGTGCTTTTGTTCGGCACGGGCGGATATTTTGTCGAAGTTTTCAAGGATCGTGCGCTCGGTCTTCCACCGCTGAATCGCACCCTGGCGCGACGACTAATGGAGCGAACACAAATCTACAGCGCGCTCAGAAAAGGTTTTCGTGGACGCGGCGCCATCGATGTCGCTGCACTGGAAGACTTGCTCGTACGCTTTAGCCAACTCGTGATCGAACAGCGCTGGATCAAGGAAATCGACATCAATCCCCTCCTCGTTTCGCCCAAACAAATCGTCGCGCTGGATGCGCGCGTGGTCTTGCATGATCCGCAATTACGCGAAGCCGACCTGCCACGATCGCCAATCAGGCCATACCCGAGTGAGTACGTGATCACGCGAAAAATCGGCGGCGTTGAAGTGACCATTCGTCCGATCCGGCCAGAGGACGAGCCGCTCATGGTTAAATTTCACAAGACCCTTTCCAATCGCAGCGTTCATCTACGCTATTTCGGACTTGTGAGCCTTGAAAGGCGGATCATGCACGAACGGTTGCGCCGGGTCTGTTTCATCGATTACGATCGCGAAATCGCGCTTGTTGCCGATCTAAAGAACCGGGACGGCACGCACGAGATTCTCGGCGTTGGACGTTTGGTTAAAGAACACGGGACAAATGAAGCGGAGTTTGCCGTCCTGATCAGTGACCTGTGGCAAGGCAAAGGTTTTGGGTCAGAGCTTTTGAAACAGCTAGTGAAACTCGGACGTAAAGAGGGTTTGCGGCGCATCACCGGCCACATCTCTCCGGAAAACACCACAATGAAAACCGTAAGCGAACAAGTGGGGTTCACCGTGAGTTTTGATCGCGAAGCGGACGAATGGCTGGCGGAGATCGCCTTCTAACCGCGATCGCGCCATTGTCGTTTACGTAGGAACGACGACGAGGCGTGCTATTAGAGCGCGGACGCTGGACGAACGTCAACAACTCCCCAGAGCATGGCCCGATCCTCCGTGGCATGATTGGTTACGGTCGAGTATTGCGGTTCGCGGAAACTACGCAGCACTACTGTGGCGTCGGGTGTAGCAGCATGTTTCACCGCGGCGAGCAAACGCCGCACGTAGGCCGGATTTGCTCCATCGAGAATGTTTGAAAGAGAAAATCCAGTGAAGGTATCAGCTGATTGACGTTCGAGAAAATCGGCCGCATCGGCGCATTGCACTGCAATCCGGCGTTCAGGAATCTCTGACTCAGAGGCCATCTCTCCGAGAAGTAGCGCATGCGCGTAGGGATTATTGCAGTTTGGGTGCAGCGCGAAGCACCGCTCCATTCGACCGCGCAATAAACTTCCGAAATTCGGCGGCAGAACATTAACAAACGCAGCGGAGTAAACCGAGCGAAGAACGATACGCGAGAACAGAAAAGAAAAGGCGGCACGAAATCGCCGTGTATCCAGATGTCGTCGCCAATAAAAGATTTGTTGTTCGGGATCCTCCAGGTCGAGGAAAAATCGTAACGTTCGTCGGTGCCATCCCGCGAGAGGCCCGAGGCTACGAGCAAATGCCAGGATCCGCTCGGCGCTGCCATACTGCATAGCGGCGCCGCCGAGACGTTCCTGCACGTACGCAAACTGGACAGGATTAATGTCAACCGCCACTACCATATGCCGGGTCGCGAGTTTCATGGCGGTGCAGCCAGCAGAGGCAATGCAGAAGATGCGTCCCTCAGGCTGGAACGTGCGAAGCTCAATTTCAGCGTCCTCGTACATGCAACCGAACAGCAGCCTGTGTGATCCAGCGCGCGCTGCGCTGAAACGGCCACTTTGCCAGGCCGTAACGGGGACAGTTGAACTCACCTCCATGCCGGAAAACTCGCAGAAACCCAAACGAGCACGAGGAAAGCGAAATTCTTAACCACCATTCCACCCGGATCCTCAATTAACCGGCGGGCCCATAGCAGCCCGCAAACGTTTAGCGTTATAAGGAGCGCCGTCTGCGCTGCTGCGCAAAAAACCGGTGCGACTCCGGTTAAGACCCAAATCCCAATCGTCGTCTCAACGGCTCCCAACAAGCGAAGCAGCTTCGACGCAATACGCGGTCCATAGAGCGGCATCGCTTCAACGACACGCACCTGACGTGGCTGACCGTTCAAGAGCTTGCACCATAAGCCTTCATAAAACCATACGGCCGCCACCGCGATGTGGATTAGCCATAACGGTGGTAAAAGCGCCGTGATCATTGTTTCTCCATAAAATTCAGCGCATCAGAGATTGCTGCGCATTGCGGACAAAATATAACGGTGAAAGGAGTGGCAGACGGCGGCCTCCACGCGCCGAAATACCCACCGAGGACAATTCAGACTCGCGTAATGAGTTACCAGCGCGACTCGGGTGCAATCCTCTGACTGCGCGCGCAACGTGTAATCGCCTCCGAGCAGCCTGATCCCCCCCACGGGGAGATTTTGTTGGACAATCTCAAATGCATAACTGCGCTCTCGAATTATCTGAGTCACTCGTTTGACCAGGTGGCCGCCCAGATATT
>JBLMXH010000091.1:0-34623 GCA_050257685.1 Nitrospirota bacterium | reverse complement strand
AAACTACAAAGGATGAACCGAAATTTCGCAGCTCGACATCGACTCCGCGGTAATCCGCTTGCTCGGAAAACCCGTAGGAAACTGCGCCTTTTCGCTTCCGGCACAATCGCGCGGTATTCGGATCATCAATGTTGTAGAGAACACTTCCGCTGGTTTGATCGATGAGGTGCGCAAACACCTTCTCGATGGCAGCGAGATCGGGATAAAAATCGAGGTGTTCTTCCTCGATATTCAGAATGAGTGCGTGCTCGGGATGAAAGCAGCGCAGCGTGCCGTCGCTTTCGTCTCCTTCGGCAACGAAGTATTCGCCCCGCGGATTCCAATATGCATTCGTCCCAAGAATTGGAATTTCAGCGCCAACGTAGTGCGACGGATGCAGTCCGCCTTCGCGAAGCACATGTGTTGCCATGGCAGACGTGGTCGTTTTGCCATGCATTCCGGCGATCACAATTCCGCGTTTGGCCTGCATGATTGCAGCGACGGCCTCCGCGCGCCGGAGCAGCGGTGTTCCGCAACTGCGCGCGCTTAAGAGAATGGGATTGTCGTCCTTGATCGCTGAGGAAAAAACAACAAGGTCCGCAGCGGCCGCATGCTCTGCGAGATGCTGTTCATGGAACTGCAGGCCGAGCCGTTGCAGCCGCTCGGTCTCCGTAGTTGTCACCTTGTCCGAGCCGCTCACAGAATGTCCCAGCTCGATAAGAAGCCCGGCAAGTCCGCTCATACCGCTTCCCGCGACGCCGACGAGGTGAATCCGATGCTGTTCGGTGGTCAGAAATCGCGACAGGTCTGGCAAAGGATCACGTCGCCGAAATTTTTTCCGCGGAGAATCGGCGCGTGAGGAAGTTGCTTCAGACGTTAGCTTCATGAGTCGTGTATTTCTCGATCGTGTTCGCGACGCGACCGGCTGCATCGTTTGGCGCGAGACGGGCACAATTGGCTGCCATTTCCTGCAGCCGTTGCGGGTTGCCCATTAACTCGCGAATGGTGCGTGCGAGCAGTTCACCAGTGAGATCCGATTGCTTCACAAGAATTGCTGCATCGGCGTGCGCGTAAATTTCTGCATTGCGCGTTTGGTGATCATCCGCGGCATATGGAAATGGAATTAGAATCCCGGGCAACGAAAAGCGGGCGAATTCTGCCAGGCTGGCCGCGCCCGCTCGTGCAACGACAAGATCAGCGGCGCTGTACACTTCCTCCATCTGATGATGAAAGGCGCCGATATAAGCAGGGACGTTTTCCCTTCGGTAGTTGTCAGCAACAAGGCGTTCATCCCGCGTGCCGGAGAGGTGGATCACCTGGAGTGGCACCCCTTGCAAAAACGGCAGTGCTTTGATTAGTGCCTGATTAATTCCGCTAGCGCCCTGGCTGCCACCCATCACGAGCAGGGTAGGCAGGTCTTCTCGCAATCCGAGTTTTCGCCGCGATTCTGCGCGGTCCAGACGCACTAGTTCAATGCGAACGGGTGTACCGGTAATTTCGGTGCGGGCTTTTGGAAAAAATGGAGCGCATTCCTTGAAGCCCAGCAGGACGGCATTCACTAGCCGCGCAGTCCAACGATTCGCTTTCCCGGGAATGGCGTTCGATTCGTGGATAAACGTGGCTATTCCACGGAATCGACCGGCTAATACCGGCGCTGTAGAGGTGAACCCGCCCATGCCGAGTACGGCGTGCGGATTGAACTTGCGGTAAATAGATCGGCAAAGTGTTAAGCTCTCAACAAACCGGCGAGTGAATCCAAAAAACGCGGGTGAAAATGGCGAAGGCAACCCAACGGTAGGTAACTTTTCGACTTGGAAATTCGTGCGACCGGAAAGCGCCACCGCGTCAATGTCCTTTTCGGATACCAACAACATCACTTGATGTCCCCGGTTTTGCAGCACTTCTGCCACCGCAATGCCCGGGAAAAGATGTCCACCAGTGCCTCCACATGCGATTACAGCATTCATGTTCGATTGATCTGAATTACGGGTTAATCAAATTCGCGGCGTCACTTTGGCATTCATTGTGGCGCGTTTCACTGGCGTCGGCTCGAGAATGCCCTGGCGATAAATGTTCACTAACACGCCAATTCCAAACATGCAGGCGGCCAGGTTCGAACCTCCATAGCTGATAAAGGGCAACGGCAGTCCTTTGTTAGGCAGCAGCGACGTCGTCACACCGATATTGACCGCTGCCTGCAGAGCCAGCAGCGAAACAATCCCACAGCCGAGCAGCAGTCCAAAACGATCACGAGCGTGCAGCGCAATCATGATGCCGCAAACAATTATGACAACGAACAAAAAAACCACCAGAAGACTGAACCGCAGGCCCAGTTCTTCGCCAATGATTGGAAAAATAAAATCGGTGTGGGCGTACGGCAGATACAACATTTTTTGGCGGCCATTTCCGAGCCCAAGCCCGTCCATCCCGCCGCTGCCCCAGGCGATCAACGCCTGCATCTGCTGCAATCCGGCGTCGTCTTTATAGTTTTGCGGATGAAGAAATGCGGAGAGCCGCCCCATACGCTCCGAGATTTGCGTTGCAACGAGGATCAGCCCAGTTAATGCCGCGAATGCAAGCCCGCCAAGCCATAGCGGATTGGTGCCGGCGATAAACATCACAACGAATGCCGTTGCTGCGATCAAAGCTGTGGTTCCAAGGTCCACTTCCCCCAGCACGAGCGCAGCAGGCAGGCAGATAATTGCAAGAGGAATGATGAATCCGGACAACACGTTGCCGTTCGGTTTTTCACGGCGCGCAAACCAGGCCGCCAAAAAGAAGATCGTGGCTATTTTTGCGAGTTCCGATGGCTGAAAGGTAATGGGGCCGTAGCCGATCCAGCGGCGTGAGCCGTTGATGCGCATTCCGATGTGCGGGATGTAGCAAAGGGCCAGCGCACCCAGTGCCACGACGAACCATACCCACCATGTTTTTTGCCAGAATTGATAATTCATGAGCGCTGCAAAAGTGCATGCAACAAGTCCAATCCCAATCCAAATCGCCTGGCGTTTAATGAAAAAATAAACATCTCCGTGGCTGTCGCGTGCGTAGGCACTCGTGCTAAAGAGCATCACGATGCCAATGACGAGCAATCCCAGCACTGCTAGAAAAAGTATGTAGGCGCTTTTACGACGCATGGGGTGTTAAGGCGTGAAGCCGACGCGAGCATGCGTGCAAACTACAAAAGCTTGCCCCAAACGAGGCACTCGTGTCCGTGGATTTTGCGCGAGGCGCTTTGGGAGTGCGGTGCGTTTTCGCATCGCTTTTCTCACTGACTTCATTTTGTTTTTTCTTTTTATCCGCTGCTTTAGCGCTGGTGGTCTTCGGCTTCGCTGCGTCAGGAATCAGAAGCTTCTGCCCGATCTGCAATTTCCGTGGATCGTCAATGTGATTGAGCGTCATCAAATCGTTGTAAGAGACTTTCAGTTTCTTCGCGATTCCTACTGGATTATCGCCCTTCTTCACAACATAAGTTTTCCCCGAAGACGAAGGTGTCTTCTTCGCCTGTTCGTCCCTCGCTGGGGAATGAGAAGGTTTTGATTCATGTTGGCGATCGCTTTCCTTCTGCGCCGCTGCAACTGGAGGCTTGTCAGTATTCGCGTGAGTTGCTGTTTGCGTCGTCTCGGCATGTTTGTTTTCGGTTTCCGTCGACGTTGGAGGCACGAATGCACGCTCCCGCGTTTTTATGGCGTTAAAGGCAATGATTCCCGACACAGCAACGACGTGCAGAAGCAAAACTATGAGCAACGCCCGGGACAACTTCATGTTCGGCTCTGGAATGCCTTCAAAGTCCATTCCGGCAGACGCCGCGGATGCCCGGCGGGCCGTGGCTGCCGATAATTTCCTACGGTTGAAAAGGCGCGGTATTCTTATCCGTTTCATGGCGGGAGTGTCTGCACCAGTTTGCGAAATTGATCGCCGCGATCGGCGTAACTTTTAAACATGTCGAACGATGAGGTGCCGGGAGAGAACAGGACAACGTCGCCCGCACTGGCCAGATGACGCGCGCGCTCGACCGCGTTGGCGAGCGAAGCTGCAATTTCGGATTTCACTGCGCCATCCCATGAGCGCCTGATGCTCTCGGCCATTTCTCCAATCAGGACGGCTGATTTAACTTTTTCTTTCACCAGAGAACGCAAAGGGTGGAACGTAAATCCTTTATCTTTGCCGCCGGCGATGAGCACCACCGGCTTGGTCTGCGCGGCCAAGGCCTTCTCGACTGCATCCAGGTTCGTTGCCTTCGAGTCGTTCACGTAGTCGACGCCATCGAGTTCGCGTACAAATTCGCAGCGATGCGGCCGCGGCTCGTAATCGCGAATCGCCGGCACCATCTGTGCGAACGACAACCCGCGAGCAGCGCCAACTGCGAGCGTCGCCATCAAGTTCTCGATGTTATGTAGCCCGCGCAGCTTGGTGTCAGCCAAGCGCAAGACCGGCTGATTTTCGTAAACGATTGCACCATCAGACAACCGGAAATCGGCGTGATTGGAATAAGCGCTGAAGGTAATGCGGCGTGGTCGCATAGTCGGAAGCGCTTCTACTGCGTTCACGATCGCGACATCCTCCTCTGTTTGATTCTCGAAAATGCGCAGCTTAGCCGCGCGATATTCAGCAACAGAGCGATAACGATCCAGATGATCGGGAGCGAAATTCAGCCACAGGCTGATCGATGGGCGAAATGTGCGAATCGCTTCCAGTTGGAACGAACTCACTTCAACCGTCAACACGTCCAGCGGCTGATTTTCTCGCGCGACCTCTGAAAGGGGTTTGCCGATATTACCGCAAGCGATCGTTCGCTGACCGCATGCATTCAGCATCTGAGCGAGGAGTTCGGTTGTGGTGGTTTTGCCGTTCGTGCCTGTGATCGCAATGACTGGCAAATCGCAGGAACGCCAACCCAGTTCGAGCTCACTGATTGTATCAATTCCGCGCGAGGAAAAATTACGCGCCAGCGAAGAAACTGGATCGATACCTGGACTTAGAACCATCCAGTCGTACCCAGACGAATTCTGGTTGGCCTCAGATCCACAAATGACATGCACGCCGTGTGCTTTCAGATTGTCGAGCGTGGATTTCAGCAGATCATTTTCGCTGGCGCTATCGAGTACGGTGACCTGTGCTCCTTCCGACACGAGGAGCAGCGCCGCGGCACTCCCGCTCAGCCCGGCTCCAAGCACGGCCACTCTTTGGTTGTTGTAGCGTCCGTTGTTCATCGCAATTTCAGCGTGGCCAGGCCCAGCAAGGCGAAGATGATCGAGAGAATCCAGAACCGAACGATCACAGTCGTTTCTTTCCAGCCGGTTAACTCGAAATGATGATGAAGCGGCGACATCACGAAAAATCGCTTGCCGGTGAGTTTGAAGCTCAGCACCTGCAAAATCACTGAGACGGCTTCGATTACGAAAACGCCACCCACTACCACCAGCAGCAGCTCCTGTTTACAACAGATCGCGACAACGCCCAGCATGCCGCCGATGGCGAGCGATCCGGTGTCGCCCATGAAAACTTTGGCCGGATAACAGTTGAACCAAAGAAAACCCAGGCCCGCGCCGATAAGCGCCGCGCAGACAACGGTCAGTTCGCCAGCGAACGGATAGAACGGCACTTGCAGATATTCGGCGACACGAAAATTGCCGGCCGCGTAACAGAGCAATGCATACGCAAAAGCCACGGTGATTGTGCATCCGCTAGCCAAACCATCAAGCCCGTCAGTGAGATTCACCGCATTGGACGTGCCGACAATGACCAGCACAAAGAACAGGAAGGTGAACCAACTCATATTCGCAATCACCGGCGCCTTGATGAAAGGCACGTAGAGCGTACGCGCCTGCACTTCTATCAATGGATCGGTGAGAAACAGGCCAGTGATGACCGCCGCGAGCATAATCTGAAAAAGAAGTTTGACCCGCCCGTGAATTCCTTCGGATTTCCTTTTCGTGACCTTGAGATAATCGTCGGCGAACCCCAGGGCGCCGAGGTAAACCATGCTGAAGAGCGCGAGCCAGACGAACTTGTTATCGAGACGCACCCAGAGGATGCTCGAAATAACCACGGCGCCAATCACCAGCACGCCACCCATCGTGGGCGTGCCTTGCTTCACCCCCTGTAATTCGGCGAGGCGGTGTACTTCCGAGGCACCTCGAATAGGTTGTTCGGCTTTCAGTGCCCGCAGTTTCGCAATGACAAAATTTCCAAAGATCAGCGTGGTCAAGAATGCGGTGACCGCCGCAGCAATAGCCCGAAAGGTAACGTAGAGAAAAACATTAAACCCGATGAACTGCCCACTCAGGTGATGGAGATAGTACATCATGGCGAAGTCACGAATGCCGAATTTTGACTCCCGAATTGCTCGATTACTTCTTCAGTACGCGCGGCGCGACTGCCTTTAATGAGAACGAGATCGCCTGGCTCGGCAATTTCGCCTAACAACCTGGCAGCTTCGGTCGTCGAGCGGGTCGACAAAACCTTGTCCAAACCGGCCGTGCGCGCTCCTTCCGCAATCCGTTCTGCCACGTCGCCGATGGTGATCAATTGATTCACTCCGAGCGTCGCTGCGGCCTCACCAACCTCCCGATGTCCGCGCTCCGATTCGGCACCCAATTCGCGCATCTCGCCCAGGACGGCGATGCGTTTTCCGTCGGTGTCGAGCTCGACCAACGTCCGCAACGCCGCCTTCATCGAGTCAGGGTTGGCATTGTAGCTGTCGTCCAGAAATTGTACGCCACCGATCTCCTTGATTTGCAGGCGTGCTTTTGTGAGTGGCGCCGCAGCGAGACCCGCGGCGCATTCTTCGATGGACAATCCAAATGCGCGCCCGGCCGCGACGGCCAGCAAGGCATTTTGCACCATGTGCGAGCCCGCAACGGGAACTTGCGCACGGCAACGATGCGCGCCCTCGACAACTGTGAACTCTGAGCCGTCAGCACTCTGGCGAATTTCGATGGCCCGTACGGTTCCGCCTGTGGTTCCTGCGAAGATCACTTTTGCGCGAGTGCGTGCAGCGATTTCTTCACTGAACGGATCGTCCGCATTCAAAATCACTGTTCCTTTCGGCTCGACTGCTTCGGCCAATGCTCCCTTTTCCGTGGCGATCGCTTCGCGAGAGCCCATAAACTCGATGTGTGCAACGCCGATGTTCGTGATAATCGCCGCATCAGGGGCGGCGATCTTCGAGAGCGCAGCGATTTCGCCGGGATGATTCATTCCGATCTCCCAGACAGCAACTTCATCCTCCGAAGTCGCTTCCAGAATCGTGCGCGGCAGGCCGACGTGATTATTAAAGTTTCCTTCGGTTTTGGTGACGCGAAACTTTCGCGCGAGCACCGACGCGGCGAAATCCTTTGTACTCGTCTTGCCATTGCTTCCAGTGATGGCGAGGACTTTCAGTGCAAGCGACCGCCGGTAATTGGCGGCCAGCGCTTGGTAGGCCTGGAGGGTATCGGTCGCACGGAGAAGTACGAAATTCTCCGGAACATTGCCTGCCCAGTTGAGATCAACGAGCGCGCCTGTAGCGCCGGCTTTTGCAGCAGCTTCTACAAAATCGTGGCCTTCAAAATTTTCGCCGTGCAACGCAACGAACAATTCACCCGGTTTAATCGTGCGAGAGTCGGTGCTGAGTTTGTTGACTACGACACTCGCATCACCGGATGACAGCGACGCTCCAGCGAACTGTGCGATTTGAGAAAGGGTCAGCGAATTCATGGGATCGGGGAGCACACGCGCCTCGCGTGTTCTGCGCGGCGTCCTCGCCGCGCGGCCGCATCAGTAAAGATGTTTCGGAACCGCGCGTGTATTTGTGACCGGCTCCACTGCAGGGAGTTTCCGGCGGGGGCGCCGGAAACAGCACGCGAGGCGCGTGCGCTCCCCGGAAGCGTACACACATCGCGTGTTGGGTGATTGGAAAACACAGGTGTCATCATAAAATCAAAGCTCAACGGGATGATCTTCGATCGCTCGACGCGCAACCTGGATATCGTCGAACGGGATCGTGTAATCTGCGAACTCCTGATAATTTTCGTGCCCTTTACCTGCGACCAGCACAATGTCGCGTGGACGGGCGAGCGCAACGGCGCGATTAATTGCCTCAGTGCGGTCGACGATTTTCTCGTAGTGATTCGATCGGAAGCCTTTTTCCGTTTCGGCGATAATCGCGCCCGGGTCTTCCTTGCGAGGATTATCGGAAGTAATGATGGAGTAATCGGCGAGCCGGTCCGCCATCTCCGCCATTAAGGGCCGCTTTTGCCGGTCTCGGTCACCGCCACAACCAAAAACCGCAATCAACTTATTCGGCTGTAATTCGCGCAGGGTTTTCAGAACATTGGCCAGCGCGTCGGGAGTGTGTGCATAATCGACGAACACTTGAAACTGTCGCTTTGCAGGAACCAGTTCGAGGCGGCCGGGAACTTGCGGCGCTTTCCCAAGACTCAGGACTGCGGTTCGCAGGCTAATTCCCAAAGCTTCAGCCGCAGCGAGCGCAGCGATTGAATTCGTGACATTGAACCGGCCAATTAGAGGAAGACGAACGAGATAACTTCTACCGTGGGCATCAAGTTGGTATGAGGTTCCGGTGAATTCAGCGCGATAGTTTGACGCGCGGAAATCCGCGCGCAACCCCATCCCATAGGTAATAACAGCCACGCTTTTGTCCAGTTTGTCGAGCAGCTGTTGTCCGTAGCGGTCGTCGGCATTCACAATCGCCACCGGTTTCGTCTTTTGCTTTTGCTCGGCCAACCCAGTGAAGAGCTTTGCCTTCGCTTGAAAGTAATTTTCCATCGTGCCATGAAAATCGAGATGGTCCTGAGTCAAGTTTGTGAACACGGCGACGTTCCATTCGATCCCGCGCGTGCGTTCCTGCGCCAGCGCATGCGAAGAGACTTCCATCGCTGCCGCTTTACAACCTGCATTGGCGATCTGCGCCAGTAGCTCTTGTAAATCGAGCGACTCAGGTGTTGTGCGAATCGCCGGCAAGATCCTCTCGCCGATCTCATAGCGAACTGTGCCGATTAATCCGCAGCGCAATCCGGCGTTTTCGCAGATGTGTTTGATGAGAAATGTGGTCGTGGTCTTACCATTTGTACCCGTGACCGCGGCGAGTTTTAATTTCCGTGCCGGGCTCCCGTAAAAAGCTGCTGAAAAATCCGCGAGGGCAGTGCGAGTATTATCAACCAGCAGACAAGTAACGCGTGGATCTTTTTGTTCGCGTTCGGCGACAATCACCGACGCCCCTTTGTCGATGGCGTGACCGATGAATTGGTGGCCATCGTTTTTTTCACCCCGCAACGCCACAAACATGGTGTGCCTTTGTACTCGCCGCGAGTCATACGCGATGTTTTCCACCGGGCGATCAACTGGCCCGAAGATTTGGCGAACTGGAGACGCAGAGAGAAGGGTCTTGAGCTGCATGAGGCTTTAACATCTCCGACAGGAGACGGATTCGCTACGGCGAACCGGGACGCGGCACTCAATGTCGCGAACCATTGGTTAAGGCGATTCGTGCCGCCGGCACAGCCTTGCGAAGTCGCTCTGCCGGCTTTGATTTTTCGACTCGCTGAATGGGAATCGCTTTGCGAATCTCCTCATGCGGCTCAAGGTCAAGATAGCGCGCTGCCTTCTCGGCAACGCGAGAAAAAATCGGCCCGGCAACCAGGCCGCCGTAATTCAATTCAGGCTTGCTCGTGTGCGCATCATCCAGCACAACGAGTCCCACAAACTCGGGATGATCGGCCGGGAGATAGCCGAGAAAAGAAACCACATACTTCCCATGGTCATATCCGCCGTGCGGATTAACTTTCTGCGCCGTCCCGGTTTTCCCGGCAATCGTAAACCCGGGCACAGCTGCAGCAGCAGCGGTTCCCTGGTCGCTCACAACCCCGCGCAACGCGTCACCGATTTGTTTGGCAGTTTCAGGAGAGATAACCTGGCGCAGTACTAGTGGCGAAACAGAGCTGATAATTTTGCCGTCCGATGTCGTGACCGATTTTATAATCCGCGGCGTCACCAGTTTGCCTCCGTTGGCGATCGTTGCCATCGCCGTTGTCATCTGCAATGGGGTGACGCCAACTTCGTGGCCCATCGGAATACGGGTGATGGAAATCTTGCTCCATGCCTGCGGCGGGCGGATCACTCCCGCGATCTCGCCGGGCAGTTCAATTCCGGTTCGTTCGCCAAATCCAAAGCGCCGAATGTATTCGTAAAATTTTTGGTCGCCCACGCTGAGCGCGAGTTTCGCTGCCCCGATGTTGCTCGATTTGATCAGAATGTCCCGGACGCTCAGATAACCAAACGCACGATGATCGTGAAGAGGGGAACCCCCATAATTCCAGACGCCGTTCTCACAAAAAACCTCGGAATCAGGACGCAGTTTGTGTTCATTAAGAGCTGAGGCGGCGGCTACGATCTTGAAGGTGGAACCCGGTTCCATCATGTCGATGATCGCCCGATTTTTCATTTGTTCGGGCTTAGCCTCGGAGCGGAGATTCAAATCAAAGTTCGGGCGATTTGCGATGGCCAGGATTTCACCCGTTTGCGGCCGCATTAAAATGATCGTCGCCTTTTGGGGAGAATATTCCTTCATCGCGGCGTCGATTTCGTCCTCCACAATGCTTTGCAACCCGAGATCGACAGTCAGGTGGACTTGGTAACCGTCGCGGGGCGCGCGTTCCTGCCCGCGATACGGCACGATTTCCTGGCCGGCGCGGTTATGCTCGATAAAACGATAGCCATCCTGCCCGTGCAGGTATTCTTCCATGGAAGCTTCAACGCCCTGGATGCCGCGGTGATCGAAATCCGTGAATCCAATCACGTGGCAAAGCATCGACCCGTTGGGATAGACGCGTTTGGCGTCGTGGTCGAAATAGATTCCGCGCAGGTTGGCGGCGCGGAGTTTTTCGCGCAGCGAGTTTGCTCGCGCCGCGGTCACCTCGCGCTTGATAACGATGTAGCGGCGACCGCTGTTTAATTTTTCGGCGAGTTCTTGGGAGGGGATCTCCAGCTCGGCATTCAGGAGATGAACGGTTTTTTCGATGTCATTAAGAAGCGTCGCGTCGGCCACGATGGTCTCCACAGGAACGTTGTTTGCCAGAACTTCATTGTTGGCGTCCAGGATCATGCCGCGCTCTGCGTAAATCATCTGCTGTTGAACATTTTTTTTCGCAGCGAGCCCGACGTATTCGTCGTGCTTGATTGCCTGGAGATAAATCAAACGAAACGAAAAGATGCTGAACAGGCCGATAAAAGCAGCACACACCAGGGCGCAACGAGTTCGGCTATTTGGATTCATGTTGCGGCAAAGGGTTCGCGACGGGTTGAACCGCCTCTTCGTCGGTCGATCGCGCCGGAATTGTGAGCCGCACGATCTTCGAATCCGACACAGGGATCATTTTCAGGTACCCTTCTTTCAAGCGACGTTGCAAAGCCGTGCGCGAGGTAAGCATTGTGATCTGGCCGGCTGCGGCATCATTTTTAATGCGCAACGACGCGAGCTCGGTTTCCACTGCCTTTCTACGCTCACCCAGGTGATATAGTTGGAGCGTCAAATACACGTAAGCCAAGCCTGCAAGCGCGAGAACTGCGGTCATCACAATCCAGCGCGCCAGTGATGCTGCGTTAACCGTGTTACAATTCCGTCGACGCGATCGGTTCATTTGATCTTCTCCGCTACGCGCAATTTCGCGCTTCGTGATCGAGGGTTGGCGCGCTGTTCTTCCTCGCTCGGTTCCACCGGTTTCGACGTGACGAGGGCAAGGTCGTAATCGGGATTGCGCCGCGGTTCAGGCCATTCGGGTCTGTCGAGCCATTCCTTGCTGTGTTCGCGAAAGAAGTTTTTCACCATCCGGTCCTCCAACGAGTGGAAAGTGATCACCGCAATACGTCCGCCCCGCTCTAGTCGCATAGTTAACACACGCAACCCTTGTTCCAGTGCACCAAGCTCATCGTTTACTTCCATGCGCAGCGCTTGAAAGACTTGCGTAGCCGGATGGTGGCGCCCGTGGCGGCCGACCAGTTTTTCAATGGTGCGCGCGAGAGGGAGCGTTTCACGAAACGGTGAGGCTTTGCGCATCTTCACGATCATAGACGCGATGCGTCGTGCAGCCGGTTCTTCGCCCAGCTCACGAAACAGGCGGGTCAAATCTTCTTCGCTGTAATCGTTTACGATCGTTGCGGCGGTGAGGCTTGTTCGCGGATCCATTCGCATGTCGAGCGGACCGTTTCGAATCAAACTGAATCCGCGCTCCGCGTTTTCCAGTTGGCGTGACGAAACACCCAGATCAAGAAGCGCCCCTCCGATGCTGCGAATCCCAAGCTCGTCGAGGACACAGTCTGCGTGTCGGAAATTTGCCTGTCGCACGATGATACGCCGGCCAAGATGCGCCAGACGCTCCGTTACGTGCTGGACGGCATCAGGGTCCTGGTCCAAAGCCAGAACATCGACGCCACTTTCCAAAAGCGCTTCGGTATGCCCGCCGCCGCCACAGGTTCCATCGAGAATCAGCAAACCTGCTTTTGGCTTGAGTAGCTCAAGGACCTCCGTTTGTAAGACCGGGCGATGATAGACAAAATCCTCGGCCGGCGGCGTCGACTCTTCCGGTGCTTTGGGGTCGAGCGCGAACCATGCAGGCGGCGAAGTCCAAAGAGGATTGATCACGTATTGACGCGACATCTGTTTACAACCCGATCTCCTTCGCTACGTGCTGGTAGGTAGCCAGTTCTTCTTCGTGTGCCCGTTTCCAGCGTTGCAAATTCCAGATTTCAAAACGACCGCGATTGCCTACGAGCGCGACTTCATTCTTCAATCCAACCTTCTGGCAAACTTCATCCGGCAAAACGAGACGACCCTGGCGGTCGGCGGCTGCATGCTGTGCGCGAGAATGCAACTGGCGCAGGAAAACGCGACGATCGCGTGGAGAAACTTTTTCGTTGGTTTCGGCGGCCGAACCCATTTTCGCGAACTCGGTTGGCGACATGACCAGCAGAAATTGGTGTGTCGCCTCAGGCAGAAGAATGAAATCTTCAGGACGATCACGTCGCCATCGCGATGGGATGGTGATTCGATTCTTCTCGTCAATGGAATGCCGAAATTCTCCGGCATAGAAGCGTTCTGGTTGGGAATCGGCGTCCATTGTCGTGTGGAGTAATAGCCCACTTTACTCCACTTGACCCCACCTTTAACCACCTCCGTAGCAGCAGGTCAATAAAAATCTTCATCGATTTACCGGTTAAATTGGGTCAATTCAGGCGCGACGAATTGCCTCTGTTTCACGACGAAGCGATGTACGGATTACTCCGGTCTCACTGCAGGGACGTTGACAACGTTGTGTTGCGCCTTCGCACCGAAATTCGTAAGCTCGTCCGAATCATGAAATGTTTCCGGTTCGCGCCCGGGTTCGCGTGCGCTCTTTTCATTTGCGGCGGCGCAACCGTATTCGGTCAAGCTCCAAGTGACGCCGTGAGAGTCACGATGTCGATGCATCCAGATGGCTCACGCACCGTTTATAATTTCGACAACGCACAGCATACGGCAGTTGCCACGACTACAGATCCGGACGGCAAAGTTCGTCAGACGATTCGTTATCAACTCGACAATGGCGGTCGCTTCTCGACCGGGGAAGTTTCCGGGCCCGATGGCCGCGTTCGTCTCAAGAGCCGCTACAAGTACGACGACGCCGGTCACATCCTGGAAGAAGCGCAAAGCGCAGCCGACGGCACGCCTCTGCACAAGATTGTTTACAGTTACGATTCCGCCGGCAAACAAACCGGTTATTCCGTTTTCGATGCTTCCGGCAAATTAGTCAGCCGAACAGGCGGCGCCCCTCCTGCTCGCCCGTCTCCCTCACCAAAAGCACACGAAAGAACGAAGCGATGATTCGTTAGGGCGTGGTGCCCGGGCTCGAGGCTGTCGTTGGGGAAGGGGACCGCGCGGTGCCTTGCGTCTCGAGCGGCAATTTTAACTTGGTAAAATCGGAGCCGCTGATCGTAAACGTACCGTCGCGTCCGTCCACACGCGCGCAAAATGTGCCGTCGTTGTTTTGGGCACCGATGATCAATTTGTACGATCTCTTGTTGTCGGCTGAAGTCGTGAAGCTGAACACCAGCTGTGGTTTATCCAATCCTTGCTGAGCTGTTGTCGGTCCGAGCCATCGCAACGCATACAGGTTCGACAGCGTGTTGAGCATCGATTGCAAATTGGCTTGATTGATTGCGCCACTTCCCTTTACCCAATGCCATTGGTTTTTTTGATCACGTTCCAACGACAGCTCCTTGTCGGTCGTGACATTTATCGTATGGATCTGCTCAGGCTTGAATTTAAAGATCGACAAATCCTGCCACCTCAAAGGATCAGCTGAAATCTGGTCGAGTAATCCGCGACGTACTGCCACCACAAATGGCTCGTCGGTGAGGCGCGCGTAAACCTGGTCGCCCTCGTCTTTTCCAAATGCAATTGTGGCGAACGGTTGTTCGCCCGCTTTGGTTTCCGCGGTGTTCTCCGACGCAAACGAACTGAATGTCACCTGCAGTGGCGGTTTATCGAGGCCGTACTTTGGCAGATTCGAAGCGACGTCCTCGACGAATTGTGTTACGCGCTCATTTTGCAGCGCATCGATCATGCGCCGAACTGCTCCTGAATCGGCTGCCGCGTTGTTTCGATTTGCGATTGTCCAGTTTCCGTCTTTGCGTGCGAGAACGGTTTTGGTTTTACCCGGCGCGTCGATCGTGATCCGGTCAAGAATGTTGGTGTCGATCCGAACCAAATGGTTGTCGCGCAAGTCCGCCGGCTTCGTGTTCAGGATTCCTTCGATTTTTTTCGGCAACGTGTAAACGGAGCCGCGGGGAGCAAACCGCACATACACCTCGTCTTTTTCCTTCTCGGGTATTGCACCGATTTGCAGTGTCTGGCCTTTATCCTCCCGGCCGGCGACTTTGATGGACTCGCCGATTTCGACCTTCTGATCTCGTCTCTGCTCCTGATCGAACAACGTGATCGATCCGCGCGGCTCAGCTAATCCGTAAGGACGCAGGTCGCCACGATCGTCAGCCACAAATTGTCCAATATGCGCGGATGTGATCTGCGAGATCAAGTCGTTAACCTTTTGATCGTCGGCGCGCGCGCGCAGCGGTTTCAGGATTTCCCAATGCGTATCTTTTTTCTCCAGTTCGATTTCGCCCGCGGGCGTTTTCAATACTACCCGCCGCACCTGCGCGCTGCTCATGTCGGTCAGTTTTTTGTCCCGGAATTCTTCCGGCTTCTTGTCGATGTCTTTCCTAACTGATTGGCTGGCCAGATATGTTTCCTTTGAATTTTGGAACCGCACGTACATTCGGCCTTCCATCGCGGCGTCTTTGCCGAACAAGATTTCCGGCGGCCGATCATGCCCGAGCAACTTGAGTTTCAGCTTTGGATTGTTGAGGCCGTACTCAGCCAGCTTGCTTTTGTCGGCGTCGATTTCTTTTGCCGAAATCGTTCCCTCCTTTTGCCAGTTCTCCAAGTCCGACAACAAGGTTTCCACTAATGCAGCATCGGCCTGGTCCTTGATCGGCGTTTCCAAGCGCCATTTATTGTCGCGGCGTCGAATCTCGATCTTCTGGTCGCCGTTTTGAATCACGATTCCGTCAATGTTGGTTCGATCGACATTGAGCATGTTCTGCGACTGACGCCGGGCTTCTTCCGTGCTGGGCCGCTTCATTTCGAAGAATCTGAAATAAGCGACGCCGGCGAGCGCGATGATTGCGAGGATAACGGTGTTTCGCCAATTCATAACTCGTCTCTTGTCATTCTGAGGGAAGCGAACCAGCAACGCAGCCCCCGAATGCTTTCGGGGCCGGGCCAGGCTTTCAACGTCGGATCAGTCTGCGCTATGGTGCGCCCAAACAATTGCCGGGGATGCTTGGAGGCTTGGCCTTCATGCTTCGCATTTCGTTGCAGCGCTTCGCTCAACATGACAGCAAAAGCTCAGACGCGACGTTGCCACCAGACGACTGTTCCAATGGCAGCGGGAACCAGCGGTATTAAAACCAGAAGAATCCATCGCAGCCGGCGCAATGCTTCCGGATCAAGGCTGAACGTGAGAGGTTTCGGAATTTTAGGTGCGATTCCTATCATTTGTTCGCGGCTCAACAGCCAGTTCACTGCACCGGAAACAAAATCGAGCGCTGCTTGATCCTGCATGATGGCGCTGTCTTGAATGAACGTGGCATTGCTCACCGCGACCAGCCGCGACGAGTTCACCTGGACGCGAGCATCAGCGCTGCCTCCTTTTTCCGCCGAGGCAGCAATTGTCAGCGGCACGTCACCGGCCTTCTGCGCATCCGCTTGCAGCTTTACCTGATTGTCTGAGTTGTAGTCGGCCTCGGCAAAGTAACCTTTTTCTGCCTGGATGAGCGGTTCCAGTCGGATATTGACAGCTCGGCCGCGGTTCGGATCCAGCGTTAGTGAAGCCGTGCCGCCAACAAAAATCGCCCGCACATCGGCAAGTCGCTTGGTAATTGGGCTGTCGCCGAGGAAATGCGCCTGGACATCTCTGGTTAGGGCGAGTTCTTGAATTCCGGTGCGCACGAACACCATGAGCCGGTCGTCATTAACCTTGATGCCAAGCTCATCAAGAAAAGCACGGAGTCTGGGTGTGTTCGCCGACGGATCGGCAAAAACCAGAATGCGCCCCTGTTTGTCCCAGAAATTCCGCAGCACTTGCATTTCGCGATCCGAAAAATCGTACTGCGGTCCCACGATCATCACGGCATTCACATCAGCGGGGATTGCAGGCTGATCGAGAAGGTTCAGCTCTTGAAACTTGATGTTTTCGTTTTCGATAAAGGTTTTCATCAGCGAGATCGGGGTCGTGGGTGCCGAAAGCGCCGGTTCCTTGTGACCAGTGACATATCCCAGGGTCTTCTTTTTTCCTTCCACCAGATCGATCATAGCGCTGGTGATAGCCTGCTCGCCTTTGAACGCGGCGACTCGCGGACCTTCGCCCATCGCCATTCCGCTCTGGTCAATGTCGGCCATCTCCGATGCTTTGACGGTTTTGTTACGCCCGTCATAGTCGAGCACCAAAAGGCTCTCGTCTGTAACGACCTTGTATTTGTCGAATAATTCCTTGGCGCGGGAAAGATTTCGCTCCGGATCAATTTGCTCGACGTCGATTTTTCCTTTCCCGGCGTACTGATATTCGGTGAGCAGATTCTGAACGTCTGCGGTGATCGGTGTACTCGGCGAAAAGAACACCGTGATCCGCATTTTCCCCTTCAGCGTATCGAGGAAACGCTTCGTCTTGTCCGACAACGCATATTTCTGATCGCGCGAAAGATCCCAACGCTTGTAGTGTTTGAAGGCGAGCGAATTCACCATCGCGGCCAGAAACAGGATCAGCACGATCTGAACAACGATGTTAAGACCAATTCGGATTCGGCCAATTTTCGTTCTCCGGCGCGTGCGTGGCTGTTTGGTTGTCTCAGCCATTTGTTAGAGTCTCCACTTCCGAGATTGGAAGGCCTGATACGTGAGCACCAGCACGACAATGGTCATGCTCACGTAAAGAACGATCGGCCGCGTATCGATGATTCCACGGGAGAAAGTTCCCATGTGTTCGATCGCAGAAAAATACCCCAGCAAATCGCGCGTCGTGGAAGTTACGTCGAGCAGAATGAACTGTACCAGACCGAGGAAAAATAGAAGCGTGATTGCGCAGAAAGAAATAATCGCCGCAATGATCTGGTTCCGGGTCAGCACCGATGTGAGGCACCCTATGGAAAGGTAAAACATCCCCAGCAGCACAAGCATCAGGTAAGAGCCGAAATATGCTCCGGGAGAATGAGCAGCTGGCTGGTTTGTTACTCTCGCGAAAATCCAAAAATAAATGAGCGTCGGGATCCAGAGCATCAGGTAAAAAACAAAAGCTCCGAAAAACTTGGAGAGTACTACCTGCCAATCGCGAACAGGCGCAGTTGTGAGGGGCTCGATGGTGCCGAGCTTAAATTCTTCCGCAAACAAGCGCATCGTGATCAACGGAAAAATCAGAACGAACGCGAACCAGAAGAACACCGAATTAAAGAACGCTTCCTGGATTGTGTATTGCACCTGGCGCTGGTTCATGAACGAGACCTGGAAATAAAAATCGATCCCGCTGATGATCAGAAAAAAGATCATCACGATGTACGCGATCGGAGAGTAGAAATAACTTCGTACCTCGCGCATTAGCAGGGTGTAGAATTTCCTCATGTTTTGCCGATTATGATCAAGAGCAGGAGCATGAGCAGGTAACAGTAAGATTCTGCGTTGGACGTTGGGCGTTGAACGTTGGGCGTTCGGCGTTTGCTTTCTGCATGTCCATCACTCCATCACTCCACGGTTTCCGTTCAGACCTGGTCCGGATGAGTCAGCTCGACGAAAACGTCCTCGAGCGTTCCGCGGCGCTGGGTGAGTTCACGCACCGCCCAATGACGTTCGACGGCGAGCCGGAAAACCTCTTCGCGCACATCCGCGCCGGATTCGACTCGCAGCGAAAATTTTTTCCAATCGTCCTCACCGCTTGTCACCACGTCTCGCACACCTGCAATCTTCTTTAATTCCTCCTCGCCGTTGTCCTTTCCGACCCTGGCCTCGAGCTCAACGCCGCCGGCTTGTCTGATTTTCCCGAGCAGATTCTCTGGTGTATCGCAGGCTTCGATTCGGCCTTTGTGAACGATGATTACCCGGCTGCATGTCATCTCCACCTCCGGCAAGATGTGAGTGGAAAGCAAAATCGTGTGCTGCCTCCCCAGGTTCTTAATCAATTCTCGCACCTGCCGGATTTGATTTGGGTCGAGACCAATCGTGGGCTCGTCGAGAATGAGAAGGTCTGGTTCCGCTAAAAGAGCGTCGGCCAGACCGACGCGTTGGCGATAGCCTTTGGACAAAGTGCCGATGAGTTTCCGTTCGACGTCCTTGAGACCGCAAAGTTCCTTCACGTCTCCAACACGCTCTGAAATGCGACGGTGCGGCACACCCTTGAGCGCGGCGCGATAGTTCAGGTACTCCGTCACGCGCATGTCGCTGTAGAGCGGAACATTTTCCGGCATGTAGCCAAGGTGCGCCCGCGCTTGAAGCGATTGTGCAAACACGTCGAAGCCAGCGATGCTCGCGCGGCCGGAAGTCGGCGGCATGAAGCCCGCCAGGATGCGCATGGTCGTGGTCTTGCCGGCGCCGTTCGGCCCAAGGAAACCCATGATCTCGCCCTGGCTGACCTCGAAATTCAAATCCTGAATGGCGGTGTGACCAGCGTATCGTTTCGTCAAATTCTCAACTTTGATCATTTTGCGACACTTCGATGAGACAACCGAACGGCGATTGCGTTGGCAATTTTTTTACCGCGCTTTGAGAGTCAGACTGGCAAGCTCGTGATTCTGCCCACGTGCGCGGATTATGCCGACGGTGAACTCTACATTTGCGCCACTTTCCGCCGCTTGCAGCACCTCGTCGACTTCTCTCACAGAAGAGACGGTCGATTTGTTTACGCGATACAGAACCATCCCCCGCTTAATCCCGGCATCATCTGCAGGGCTATCCGGTTCCACTGCTGTAATTAAAACGCCACGGCCTCGCAAATAACCGAGCGCGTCGCTCAATTCGGAACTCAGGTCTTGCAGTTGCATTCCGAACAATTTATCGGCTCGACCACTGCTCGTTTCGGCGGATGGAGGCGACCCTTTAACTTTGGCCTGCTTCATCGCCAGCTGCTTAAAGCGATTGACGCTATCGCGCACAACGTCGGCCGGAATGGCGAACCCCAGTCCCTGGGTAGGAACGCCCTGCGGCGTAAACGCCATTTTCGCAGACGCGATACCTACCAATCGACCGGAGAGATCGACCACAGGTCCGCCACTGTTGCCGGGGTTGATTGCCGCGTCCGTCTGCACCAGACCCTTGTAATCGGTATCATCCACGGTGATGTCCCGTTTGACTGCGCTCAATACGCCGCGACTAATAGAGCTGCCGTAGCCGGCAGCGTTCCCGACGACCATGACTGTCTGGCCCAGCAGATTTGGGGAGATGTTGTCGAGGTTAATGAACGGGAAGACGGATTGCGCGTCGATTTTGATAAACGCAAGGTCATTCTTGTCATCGCCGGTGATGTAACGAGCCCGGTAGGTTTTCCCATCATTAGTCGTTACATGAATCTTCAAATCCGCGGCGCGCTCCACTACATGCTGGTTGGTAACGATGTAACCACTTGGGTCGATGATGAATCCGGACCCGAGACTTTGAAGCGTCTGACGTACTTCGCGCGGGCGGAACCGATTGTACCCGAAAAATTGCGTGTAAAAATCGTCAAAGGGATCGCGCACGGTGCGCCGAACTACGCGCTCGGTGTTGATATTAACGACGGCAGGCAAAACCTTCGCTACGGCCAAAACAGCTGGTTCGGAAGCCGGATCGGCCTGTGCGAAACAAGTCGCCGATGCTGCAAACATCAAGGCGATAAATAAACTCCTAGCGCGATCAGCGTTTCTGCGAAATGCCTGCGGCCCGCGTGCTGGTTTGAGAGCCTGGCCGTCGCTCAGTTCACCCGCCGTGGCGGGCGTCCGTTGCAGCGGCGGCGCGCCGAAACAATCTTTCCATTGAGTTCCGCCCGTCACGATGTGCCGCGCACGAACGGGAAAGTTCGCGATCGCGAGGACGCGCTCGCTCCCGCAAGCGCGGGACGAGCCGCGTGCGCTCCCCAGAGTTGCCCCCGTTGCTTTCATACTCGCAGCAAATAACGAGGCCGCCTTTGGACTGTCAACTTGCCGGCATCCCTAATCATTGGAGATTAATCCACCATGCGCACATCAATCGACGCACGCGCAAATCTTCACCTGATCGAAGAAAAGTATCGGCTTTGGCAGGAGAATCCTGACTCGGTCGATTCGGGGTGGTCCGCCTTTTTTGAAGGATTCGAATTGGGAAATATTCCGGACCGCAATGGGGCGACTGAAGCCGAGGCCGAAGCTCGTGAAGCAGCTCTGCAGACGCGCGTCGATGGGTTGGTTTACGCCTATTGCACGCTGGGTCACACGATTGCGCGCATAGATCCTCTGGCAGAGGCGCGGCCGGGAAATCCATTGCTCCGTCTGAGCGAGTTTGGGTTCAGCGACTCTAATCTCGATCTCCGTGTTGCATCGAAATTCTTCCTCGATAATCGGTCGATGACGCTGCGCGAAATGGTCGCGGGGCTCGACAGAATCTACGCCGACTCGATCGGATCGGAGTTTATGCATATCCAGGATCCCCGCGTCCGCGAATGGATCCGGCGACGACTGGAAACGCGTCCGCACAAACATTCAACGCCTCGTGCAGTGCAGGTCGCTCTGTTGCGTGCGCTGCTTGAAGCCGAATCGTTCGAGACTTTTCTGCATACCCGCTACGTCGGACAAAAGCGCTTCTCGTTACAAGGAGCGGAAACGCTGATGGTCGCCCTGGAAACGATCCTGCACAAATGCCCCGACGGCGGCGTTGAGGAGATTTGCATGGGCATGGCGCATCGCGGCCGCCTCAATGTGCTGGCGAATTTTCTCCGCAAATCGCTCAAGGTCATTTTCACCGAGTTTAGCGAGAATTACATTCCCGACCTGGTCGCTGGCGATGGCGACGTGAAGTACCACCTCGGCTATGACGCTGTGCGCAGGCTCGCTTCGGGCGCGGAGGTCGAGATCCGACTCTCGTCAAACCCGAGCCATTTGGAAGCTGTTGATCCAGTCGTCGAAGGTAAAGCGCGCGCGCGGCAACGAATTCGCGGCGATATTGACCACCGCAAAAAAGTCTTGCCATTGCTCGTGCATGGCGATGCCGCGTTCATCGCACAGGGAATTGTGGCGGAGACACTGAATTTGTCGCAACTGCACGGTTACTGCACTGGCGGCACCATTCACGTCGTGGTGAACAATCAAATCGGTTTCACCACTCTCCCGAAGGATGCGCGATCATCACAGTACGCCACGGACATCGCGAAGATGATTGAAGCGCCGATTTTTCATGTGAACGGCGATGACCCGCTCGCAGTGAAGTTTGTCAGCGATTTGGCGTTCGACTTCCGCCAGAAATTCGGGCGCGACGTCGTGATCGACTTGTATTGCTATCGGCGCTATGGCCACAACGAAGGCGACGAACCGTCGTTCACCCAGCCCGATCTTTATGCAAAAATCGAGAAACGTCCCTCTGTTACCCAACTTTATAGGCGCGAGTTGCTCGAGGCCGGAACGTTAAGCGAAGATGACGCCGCTTCGCTGGAGACCGAGTTTGGGTTGCGGCTTGAAATGACGCGCGATGAAGTCAACGCGATCGAAAAACGCCGGGCGAACCAGAAAGCAAGATTCAGAGAATCAACGGCCATTTTTCAACCTAAATACACGAGCGAGTCCGAGCCGACAGCAATCAGCGAGAAAACTCTAAAAATCATTGTCGACGGTCTGACGCGTGTCCCGAAGGGTTTCGAGGTCCAGCCGAAGATTCAACGCATCGTGCTCGATCATCAGCGCAAAGTGTTCGAGGACGGCGGGCCGTATGAATGGCATTTCGCCGAAGCTCTCGCATTTGGGTCGATGCTTCTCGAGGGAATCCCGATTCGCTTATCGGGGCAGGACAGTTCACGCGGCACGTTCAGCACGCGACACTCAGTGCTTTACGATGCCAAGACCGGCAAACCGTACGTGCCGTTGATGCACCTGGCTGAAAAACAAGCGCGTATTTGCATTTACAACAGTCCGCTCTCTGAGGCTGCGGTACTTGGATTCGATTATGGTTACTCGCTTGAGTATCCGAAAATGCTTTGTCTTTGGGAGGCGCAGTTCGGCGATTTTGCGAATGGTGCGCAGACCATTATCGATCAATTCATCGTATCAGCGGAATCAAAATGGCAACGGCCAAGTGGAATTGTGCTGTTGCTCCCGCACGGGTATGAAGGCCAGGGGCCGGAACATTCGAGTGCTCGCATCGAGCGTTTCCTTCAAGAGTGTGCCGAGGACAACATCCAGGTCTGCAACTTCACTACCGCTGCCCAGTATTTTCATGTGCTGCGCCGCCAGATGAAGCGCGATTTCATCAAACCGCTTATTATCGCTACGCCGAAGAGTCTGTTGCGCGCCAAATATGCGGCGTCGCCGGCTGAAGAATTCATTCACGGCCGGTTCGAAGAAATTCTCGGCTCACCTGAAGTCGGTCCGGTCGACAACGTGAAGCGCATCATCTTTTGCTCGGGCAAAGTCTATTACGATCTGCTCAAGTACCGAAGCGATCGCAAGATTGACGATGCCGTGATCATCCGCATCGAGCAGCTTTATCCACTCGCTGAGAAAAGACTCCGTGAAATGCTCAAGCCATTTCCTAGAGGGGCGAAGCTTGTCTGGTGCCAGGAAGAACCGCAAAACATGGGTGCATGGACTTTCATCGAACCGCGACTGCGAACGCTGTTCTGCACCGAGATCGCCTACGCTGGCCGTGAAGCTAGTGCCAGCCCGGCAGTCGGCGCACTCGCCCGGCACAAACGCGAGCAAGCACGTCTCGTTGCCGACGCGTTTTCGATTTAACGCTGACCGATCTCACCAGTCCTAGCTGCGACCGCGTTGCTTCGCCGGTTGACGGATGTTAGCGTCGCCCGCTCGCCATGAGCCAGAATTACAAAGACACATTGAACCTGCCCCGCACGGATTTTCCGATGAAGGCGAATCTTGCCGCGCGGGAGCCGGAAATGCTCAGGGCTTGGGAAGAGACGAAGCTTTACCAGCAGATTCAGAAATCGCGAGAAGGCCGGGACCTGTTTGTTCTGCATGATGGGCCGCCATTCGCCAATGGCGATGTACACATGGGCACGGCCCTCAACAAAATCCTCAAGGATTTTGTGGTGAAGTCGCAGACCATGCTCGGTAAACGCGCGCCATACGTGCCCGGTTGGGATTGTCATGGTCTTCCCATCGAATACAAGGTGGTCAAAGAATCACGAGAGCTTTCTCCGCTGGAAGTCCGCAAGAAGTGCGAAGCGTTTGCGCGAAAGTTCATCGACATCCAGCGCGAACAATTCAAGCGACTCGGCGTGTTGGGCGATTGGGAACATCCGTATCTGACGATGGATCCCAAATACGAAGCAGAAATCTTACGGGCGTTCGCGGTTTTCGTTGAGAAAGGTTTGGTTTACGAGGCGCAGAAGCCTGTTTTCTGGAGCACTGGTGCGCAGACCGCCCTGGCTGAAGCCGAAGTGGAATATCAAGAGCGCGATGACACCGCCGTTTACGTCAAATTTCCGATCGTTGGTTCGGCGCGACCGCCGGGTGCGCCGGAGGAAACGGCCATCGCCATCTGGACGACAACTCCATGGACGTTGCCTGCCAATCTCGCCATTGCTGTGGATGCAAAAGAGAACTATGTCGTCCAGGAATTTTCGCGTGACGGCGCTACTGAAACATTGGTTTTAGCAGCGGAACGGATTCCGCATTTTTCTGCGGCCACACGATTTCAGCCAGTAGGAAAACCGCTCGGCTCACTGGCCGGAGCCAATCTCGAAGGACTCAAAGCGCGCCATCCATTTCTGGATCGCGAAGTCACGGTGTTCACGGCCGGTTTTGTGACAATGGAATCCGGCACTGGCGCAGTTCACATTGCACCCGGTCATGGCGCCGACGATTACGTTTTGGGAATGGAACGCAAGCTGCCGATCCTATCGCCGGTCGATGATCATGGTCGTTACACTGATGAAGCTGGTTTGCCACACCTGACCGGCAAGTATGTGTTCGACGCCAATCCCGACATTGTCGAATTGCTTCGCGAGCGAGGGACCTTGCTGGGCGAAGAAAAGTTTCATCATTCATATCCATATTGCTGGAGATCCAAAACGCCCATCATCTTTCGCAACGTTGATCAATTCTTCATCCGGATCGATGCGCTGCGCGGCAGAGCGCTCGAAGCCATTCACAATGAAGTGAAATGGATTCCTCCGTGGGGCGAAAACCGCATCGCAGGAACGGTTGAATCGCGACCCGACTGGGTGATCTCGCGTCAGCGCAGCTGGGGCGTGCCGTTGCCGGTTTTCTATGACAACAACGGCAAAGCCATTTTGGATCCGAAGATCATTCGCAACTTGGCGGATCTCGTCGCGCAGCGCGGCTCGAACATTTGGTTCGAATTGGATGATGCGACTCTGGCGAAAGAAGTTGGATTACCGCCGGGTACAACCAAGGGCAGCGATACGATCGACGTTTGGATCGACAGCGGCGTCTCACACAAGGCAGTGTGCGCGTTGCACCGCGAATTGCGCGATCCGGCTGACATGTATCTCGAGGCCACAGACCAACATCGCGGCTGGTTTCAATCATCGCTGATGACGAGCATCGCTCTGAATAATCGTGCGCCTTACAAAATCTGCGTGACCCACGGCTTCGTGGTCGATTTGGACGGCAAAAAGATTTCCAAATCTGGCACGTACGAAAAGCCAACTGCTGCCGAGCACTTCGTCGGCAAATATGGCGCCGATCTGCTGCGACTTTGGGCCAGCAGCATTGATTACACGACCGATGTTCCGTTCTCAGAAGAAATATTTACGCGACTTGGGGACACCTATCGCCGTATTCGTAACACGCTCCGGATTTTGCTCGGAAATTTACATGATTCTGATGCGAACACGCCGTCATCCCGAGCGGAGCGAAGCGGAGTCGAGGGAGCCCGCGATGTAACCGAAAAGTTAACGCCACGGGATTCCTCGACGTTCCTCGGAATGACCCTCGTCGATCGGTGGATTTTGGAGCGATTAGATGAAGTGATCGCGACCTGCCGATCGGCATACGAAAAATTCGAGTTCCATAAGGTCTACCACGCGCTCAATCAGTTTTGTGCGGTGGATCTAAGCAGCCTTTACGTCGACATCACCAAAGATCGAATGTATTGCGACGCGCCGGATTCGCCACGTCGCCGTGCAACACAAACGGCAATGCGCGAAATTTTTGACGCGCTCTGCAGTTTGCTCGCGCCGGTTCTTGTTTTCACCGCTGAGGAAGCATGGAAACATTCAGCTGTAGCTGGTCTCGCTGATGCCGGTCAGCTGGGGTCAGCGACTCCGGCTATAGCGTCGGTGCACTTGCAGGAATTTCCTCAGACGCACGCACGTGGCCGCAAGGCAATCGATCAGGTTGAGGAGCTTTTGAGATTGCGAGGAGTCATCGGGCAGGCGATCGAGCACGCGCGCCAGGAAAAAGTGATTGGCAACACATTGGAAGCGCGCGTGGTTTTGAATTCGAACTCTGATGTGACAGACAAAATCCCAAAGGACGAATTGGAGGAATTTTTTATTTTGAGTGATTTGACGATTCAAAAGTCGAAAGAAGCGAGCGCTTCGGTGACGAAAACGCCCTACAAAAGATGCGCCCGCTGTTGGCGACACCGGCCGACGGTCGGCACGAGTGAGGCGCACCCGGACTTGTGTGATCGGTGCGAAAGCGTGGTGGCCGGAGCCGAGGCGAGATGATTGGGAGCGCACGCTTCCAGCGTGCCGTTCGCGGCATCCCTGCCGCGAACTCTTTGGACCCTTGTTCGGCAGGATGCCGAACACTGCACGCAAGATGCGTGCGCTCCCGATTCTGCTGCGATCGAGATCACGAAGGAATCATGATACACAACGTGACCCGTTGCATCATTACACTATTACGTCGCATCTACGCTCCAACGATTCAACACTCAACGCGCGACGCTCAACGCCCAACGTTCAATCCAGCGACACTCTACGTTGGACGTTGGGCGTTTGCCGGACCAATCTCAACGTGAAGTTCATTCTCTTCCTAACGCTTCCGCTCTACGCTCTGGACCAGTTGACGAAGCATTGGGTGCTGGCGGCCATAAGCCCTTACGATGCTCGCGTCGTGGTGCCTGACTTCTTCAATCTGGTCAACGTCACCAATACCGGCGCTGCATTTGGATCTTTTAAGGGCAACAACACTTTCTTTATTGTTATTTCGCTCATCGCATTGGTCGTTGTAACGGTTCTGTTGATGCGACCTCGACGATCTGACCCGTGGCGGGATTTATCCATGGCGCTTCTGCTTGCCGGTATTCTGGGAAATCTGACAGATCGCTTGCTCTACGGACACGTGATCGATTTTCTTCTTTTTAATCTGCATATCCGCTACGCCGATCCGTGGCCTGCGTTTAACGTCGCCGATTCATGTATCTCGATTGCGGTAGTGCTGTTTATCATTCACTCGTTTGGGAAGCAGAAGAGTGAATCAGAACTTCGCACGTAGATCTTTGCTTTGCGCCAAGGCCGCCACTCATCGTGCAGCCTCGGACAGCGCCCCAGGGAACATGATGTGTTTTACTATGCGCGCACTCAATGTGCGACTCACATCTGGTTCTGAATGGCAGCGCTGATCTTGTGATGTGTTTGTTCCTGGGGCGTTGCCTCAGGCTCGATTGAGCAGCGCCTTCGGCGCTGAACGATACGTTCATTGCGCTTCGCACAGCGAAGCGGCTACAGTTGTCATGTGGATCCTTCGGCTATGGAAAAGACTGCGCGCAAAGTCGCGGCGCGTTTGCGCGAGGAGGGATACATCGCGTACTTCGCTGGCGGTTGCGTGCGCGACATGGTGCGCGGGTTGACACCTAAGGATTACGACATCGCCACCGACGCGCGGCCTGAAACTGTGCAGGCGCTTTTCCCGCGCACCTACGCGGTCGGTGCCCATTTCGGCGTAATTATCGTGCTGGAGGACGGCTTTCAATTTGAGGTAGCCACGTTTCGTTCCGATGACGCTTACATCGACGGCAGGCATCCAAGCGCGGTGCATTTTTCCTCGCCAGAAGCAGACGCGAAGCGACGCGATTTCACCATTAACGGAATGTTTTACGATCCAGTCGCCGACAAGGTGATTGATCTTGTCAGCGGCCAGGCAGACATCGTCGCAAGATTGGTGCGCGCCATTGGCGATCCGGCGAAAAGATTTGCCGAAGATCGATTGCGCATGCTGCGGGCCGTGAGATTCGCGGCCGTGCTGGATTACCAGATCGATAAAGGAACCTGGGACGCGCTTCTCGCCAGCGCACCTTCGATTAATCAAATCAGCGCGGAACGAATTCGCGACGAGCTGGTGAGAATTTTCTTGTCGCCGAATCGCCTGCGCGGATGGGACCTGCTGGATGCCAGCGGTTTGATGCCTGCAATCCTGCCGGAGCTCGATGCCATGAAAGGCGTTTTGCAGCCCGAACAATTTCACCCTGAAGGCGACGTGTTCGTGCACACCCGGCTGATGTTGTCGCTGCTCCCTGAAACGGTTTCCGTTCCGCTGGTGTTCGCGGTGTTGTTTCACGACGTGGCGAAGCCGGTCACCGCGCGCGTGGACGACACCGGCCGGATCCGTTTCAACGAACACGACCGAATCGGGGCGCAGATGACGGAGGCTATTATGCGCCGATTGCGATTCTCAGGGGCGGAAATCGAAGCCGCGGTTGAAATGGTGAGGCAACACATGGTTTTCAAGGACACGCCCAACATGCGAGTCGCGAAGTTAAAGCGGTTCATGGCGCGCCCAACGTTCGACGAGGAACTGGAGCTGCACCGTGTCGATTGCGAAAGCAGTCATCGCATGCTCGACAATTACGAATTTCTGCTGCGGAAACGCGAAGAATTCGCTAATGAACCGATCATCCCGCGGCCGTTCGTGCGCGGTGACGATTTGATCGCGCTCGGGTTGAAGCCCGGCCCGGAATTTGGCGAGATCCTCGAGGCGGTCGAGACGCGACAACTCGAGGGAACGCTACGCACGCGGGAGGAAGCCCTCGATTGGGTGAAACGAGAGTATTCGTTAGAAAATTAAAAAAGTTGCTGGTTCAAGCGAACCGGCCTCTTCCTATGTAACTTTGTAACTCTCGTGACCTTTTTAACTTCGACCATCGAATGAGAATTTTAATGAGCAGCGCCGAGGGGCCTCCGATGCAACGGCCGGGTGCTCTGGTAGATGTCATGGATGCATTGCCAGGTGCGCTGCGTGACCGTGGACACGAGGTCACTGTGGCGCTGCCGTTCTATCGCGAGATTCGAGAGAATCGCGCGTTCAGGAAAAAGGACACTGGAATAACTGTAGAGGTGCAAGTCGGCGACACGACGCACGCTGCGCGGTATCTGGAAGGCCGCAGCGCAAGCGGCGTGCAGTTGTTCTTCATCCGCTGTGATGAATTCTTTGATCGCGCCGGAATTTACGGCGAGCGCGGCAAACCGTACGAAGATAATGCCGCGCGGTTCATTTTTTTCAGCAAAGCGATTGTCGAGCTGGCGCGGCGATTGACACCGCAATTGGAGATTTTGCATATCCACGATTGGACGCCGGCGTTAGTGCCGGTCTTTGTGAATGCACATGGACTGCCTTTCAGCACGGTTTTGACCATCCACCACGTTGCTGACCAAGGCAGCTTCTGGGGACTTGATTTTCACCTCACGAATTTACCGGACCGATTCTTTACGCTGGAAGGAATAGAGTTTTTCGGACGGCTGAATTTTCTCAAGGGCGGCATTCTTTATGCCGACCGAATCACCACCGTAAGCGAGCATTACCGGCACGAAATTCTGACACCGACAGGTGGATGCGGCCTGGATGGAGTGCTGCGCGAAAATGCGTATCGGCTCAGCGCAATTTTAGGGGGCGTGGATTACACGCGCTGGAATCCGGGGTCTGACCGTTTGCTTCCCGCCCGGTACAATGCGAGGCGCCCTGCTGGAAAACGAGTTTGTCGTGAGGAGCTTCTGAAGCAAATGAAGCTCACGGCCGGGCCGCGGGGTCCGGTTTTTGGGATGGTGACGCGCGTAGTGCAGGAAAAAGGTTTCGAAATACTCGTGCCGCTGCTCGATCGCTTACTTTGGGACGACGTTCGCTTGATCATTCTCGGCGAAGGCGATCCTGCGTTCGAAACAGCGCTTGCGGTCACGGCGAGAAAATTTCCAACCAAGTTTGCCTACCAAAAGGAATACGACGAAAGAGTGGCGCATTTGATTCAGGCAGGCATGGACATCAGCCTGATTCCATCGCGCTTCGAACCGGCAGGCCTTGGCGCGATGTACAACTTAAAGTATGGCGCACTGCCAGTCGCGCGCGTGACCGGCGGAATTCAGGAGATCATCGAAGATTACGATCCGACAACGGACACCGGTTATGGTTTTTTGTGCTATGAACATTCAAGCGATGCATTCTGGGATGCGATGAAACGGGGGCGCCAAATCTTCCGGGACCAGCACCTTTGGACCAAGCTGATGAAACGCGCAATGACCCGCAATTTTTCGTGGGACGTGTCTGCGCAGCGCTATGAAGCGCTGTACCGAGAACTCGTTGGCGACACGGACCAGTCCCCAGCGTAAAAGATGTTTTCGGTTCTCAATCAGCGGCTGTAGCGTCCGCTGTCTCAGCGGAATATCCTCTCACGTTAGCCGCCAAAACCGGAGATGCGCTGAGGACGGCGCACACTACAACACGATTGGCGCCTGCCCGCTTTGCGTTTGCCAAGCGCCCCGAGATGTGGAATTGTGGACGGCTTTTTCTCCCCGGGGAAACTATGGCTTACGCAATCATCAGAACTGGTGGCAGGCAATTTCGCGTCGCGGAAGGCGATACCCTCGATGTCGATCAGCTCGATGTCGAACCCGGCAAAACGGCGACATTTGGTGATGTGCTGTTCCTTGCCGATGGAAAAGATATTGCCCATGGCAATCCTCTGATCTCCGGAGCAAAGGTAACAGCCGAAGTTGTCGAACAACGTAAGGGCGAGAAAGTCATCGCCTTCAAATATAAGCGGCGCAAAGGTTATCACCGCACGGTCGGCCACCGTCGCAAATTGACGCGTGTAAAGATTAAGACAATCGATAGTGGATCCAAGAAAACCAGCTCGAAAAAATCAGAATAGATCGAAGATCGACCCACAAACATCAAACCTCCGTCATGGCTCACAAAAAAGGACAAGGCAGTGTTAAAAACGGGCGCGACAGCGTTAGCAAACGACTCGGCGTCAAAAGATTCGGCAGCGAAACGGTCGTGGCTGGAAATATCATCGTGCGCCAGCGCGGCACAAAATTTTTGCCGGGAAAAAACGTTGGGCTGGGTCGCGATTACACGATCTTTGCTTTGATTGACGGGAGTGTGCGTTTCGATCGCGGCGGGCGACGGGTGAATGTAGATCCGGCCGTAATTTCTTCGTCGTCTTAATCGAAGGTCGATCGCGGTCGAAAGATCCTGTCGAAAACCCTCAGTTATTCCAAAGGTCCCTCGACTTCGCCCGGGATGACAATGCTTGTCTGGCGCTCCGGCTTTGCGGTAAAAACGTATTTGTCATGATGAGATACCAAACCTTCCTCCTTTTTGGCGCGCCTGGCAGCGGCAAAGGCACGCAAGGCAAGACCCTCGGCACTATCCCGCGTTACTATCATTGCGCTTGTGGCGACGTTTTCCGCTCCATCGACACGCGCACAAAAGTCGGCAAGGCGTTCCTTGAGTATTCGAGCAAGGGCCAGCTGGTGCCCGATGAAATCACAGTGCAGCTTTGGCGAGAGGCAATCGACGCGGCCGTAGACGCGCACAAGTTCAAGCCGGACATCGATACGCTCGTATTGGACGGGATCCCCCGAAATGTCGGTCAGGCGAAGATCATGAATGAGATGATCGACGTGAAGAAGGTGTTCCATCTTGCTTGCCCGGACCGGGAGACGCTGTTCTACCGGCTCAAAAAGCGCGCTCTGAAAGAGAATCGCCTCGACGATGCAAACGAAGAAGTAATCAAGCGGCGTCTTGATATTTACGAGAAAGAATCGAGGCCGGTGCTGTCATACTATCCGAAAGAGCTCGTGACTGTGGTTGACGCAATTCAGCCGCCCGTGAAAGTTCTGCTTGATATCTTACAGAGCGTGAACGACGGCGCGTATGAACCAGCAGCAGTTTGAAAGCTTTACAGCCTCCAGTCTTTATTGCGAAAAATGCAAAGCCGCCATGCCGGTGCGCGAGCGGCTTTTGTTAGTCCTGCCTGATCGCGAGATATTTGATTATCTCTGCACTGAGTGCGGATCTTCGGTAGGCCGGCGTGAAGTTACGGCCGGCGAGAAGATGATGGCGCAAGCGATGGAAGTCAGAGCACGTCGAACGCCGCGATCTGTTCGGCTTCGGTAGATCGCAAAACAAAGGCCTTGTAGGCCGCGACGACCGGGGCGCGCTGAGAGTGTGGACGGCCCGGCGGTCCGTCCCTACCATTTAGGCATGCGAATCGTGTTTATCGGTACCGGCGAAATCGGCGTGCCGACATTACGAGCGTTGTTGAACTCTACTCACGAAGTCGCTGGCGTCGTGACTCAACCGGATAAGCCCGTCGGGCGCGAGCAGCGCATTGAACCGCCGCCCATCAAAAAAGCCTTGATTAGTAACGCGCGAATGCCGAGCCCGCCGCCGGTTTTTCAACCATTACGAATAAAAGATGAACAAGCCGTCCAAGAGATCCGGGCACTCAAGCCGGATGTCATTGTGGTCGTTGCCTACGGCCAAATCCTGCCGCGGGCTGTACTCGAGATTCCACTCGTGGCCTGTTTGAATCTGCACGCGTCGATTCTCCCGCGCTGGAGGGGCGCCGCGCCGATTCAAGCCGCAATCGCGGCTGGCGATTGTGATACGGGGATCACCACGATGTACATGGACGAAGGACTCGACACTGGCGATATCCTGTTGCAGCGCAGTCTGGAAATTCTGGCAAACGACACCGGCGGATCATTGCACGATCGCCTGGCCCAAATTGCTCCGGAAGCGTTGCTTGAGTCCTTGCGATTGCTTGCGGCTGGAAACGCGCCACGCATTTCGCAGGACAATTCACGTGCGACTTATGCCCCGAAGCTGAAACGTGAACACGGCCTAATCGATTGGTCCGAACCAGCCGAGGCGATTGAGAGGAAAATCCGCGCGTACAATCCGTGGCCCGGCGCGTTTATGAAACTTTGTGGTCAAAACCTGAAAATTTTTTCCGCAGCAGTCGTCGATCTCAATGGCCAACCCGGAGAAATTTTGCGTGGTGACAAAGACCTCATTATTGCCACCGGCAAAAACGCACTTTCGTTAGCCGAAGTGCAACTTGAAGGAAAACGGCAGATGAGCGTCGCGGAGTTCTTACGTGGGCATGGCTCACTCCTCAGCGGAGCACATTGAGTAGCGGAGCGCGGGCATTCTGCCCGGGTGTCACCGGCATGTTGCCGGCGACATGAGCGGCAACGCGTACAGATGACTCACACGCGTCTCAGTTGTGTGGGGTTGTCAGAGCTTCCGGCAGAATGCCGGACAGAGCGGGCAAGATGCCCGCGCTCCCCATTACCAATTTGCTTTCCAAAACCGCTGGCTTCTGTTGATCTTGTCAGTCACCGATGGAACCAGAAGCACCAGTCTATGAACGCATCGTGCTAAAGCTAAGCGGCGAAGCGATGCAGCACGGCGGGCGCGACAATATCTCGCCCCCGGTTGTGCGTGAGATCGCCGAACGCGTAAAGGAGGTGCGGGATCTGGGCGTGGAAGTCGCAGTGGTGATTGGCGGCGGCAACATCTGGCGCGGACTTTCTGCAGCCGATCGCGGCATGGACCGTACGACCGCCGATTACATGGGAATGCTTGCCACGGTCATCAACGCTCTCGCGTTGCGAAGCATGCTGGAGCAAATCGGAGTCGAGGCCCGCGTTCAAACTGCGATTCAAATGAATAATGTGGCCGAGCCATTCATCCTCGGCCGCGCTGTTCGCCATTTGGAGTTGGGCAGAGTTGTTATTTTCGCTGCAGGCACCGGTAATCCCTATTTTTCTACTGACACAACTGCAGCACTGCGAGCCAGCGAGATTCGTGCCGACGTGATTCTGAAAGCCACAAAAGTCGACGGCATTTATGATCGCGACCCAAACAAGTTCCCGGACGCGCAACGGTACGACCGCCTCACATTCACCGAGGCACTTACAAGGCGCCTGCAGATCATGGATTCCACTGCGTTCAGTCTCTGCATGGACAACAAAATCCCGATCGTTGTGTTCAACATGTACAAGCCGGGGATTCTGCGCGATGCCGTGCTGGGGCGAAACGTCGGAACTCTGGTTTGCGATGAAGCTCCAACAAAGTAAACATTCAGCAATATGAGCACGGATGACATCCTTCTAGAGGCCGAGATGACAATGGAGAAAAGCGTCGACTACATGGTGCATGAATTTGCCGCCGTGCGCACAGGCAAAGCTTCTCCAGCGCTGGTCGAGAACGTCGATGTCCACGCCTACGGCTCGACCATGAAGCTGAAGCAACTCGCGTTGATCACGACCCCGGAGCCGCGCTTGCTCGTTGTTCAGCCGTTTGACGCAAGCACGGTGCAGGATATCGACAGGGCGCTCAAGGAATCGAAGGTCGGTATCACACCTGCCGTTGATGGAAAAATCATTCGGCTGCCCATCCCGGAATTATCGGAAGAACGGCGCAAAGAGTTGGTCCGTTCCCTGCACAAAATGGCCGAAGAAGCGCGAGTGCGTGTTCGCGCCAATCGGCATACTGCCATCAATGAAGCGAAGAAACTCAAAGCTTCCGGCGGATTGACGGAGGATCAATTGCACGATGTAGAAGGCGAAGTGCAAAAGCTCACTGATCGCTTTGTTAAATCGATCGACGATCACCTCAAGCACAAAG
>JBLMXH010000090.1:0-50410 GCA_050257685.1 Nitrospirota bacterium | reverse complement strand
AAAGGCCCGGAATGTGCAACTGCCGCATCCGTGCCGAAATATAATCGTCAACCTGATCGGCTTTGCTGGAGATAGCAGTGAAAAACCCAACCAAAAGCGCAACAACACCTGCGCGAAACGCAACGGTCATCCGAGTCGAACTATTGTTTGGCGCCTTGTAATTCGTCAGCCAACGCGCCCGCATCGTACACTTTTCGAAGGGCCTCGATGATCGCTGCGGAATCAACGGAGACAGCGCGTGCTTGCGTGTCCGTAAAAATACAGTCGAGCACCAGTGATTGAATGTTGCCGTCGAAGATGATGCCGACGAATTCGTTTGCCTTGTTCACCACAGGGCTGCCGCTGTTGCCGCCGATGATATCGGCGTCGGACACGAAATTGTACTTGGTCGTCAGATTGAGCTCCGTTTTTTTGTCCAGCCAGCGTTTCGGCAGATCGAATGGCGACCGGTTGTCGTGTTCGGCTGCCCGTTGATATAAACCGGTAAAATCGGTGAATGCGGGAATTTGTTTTCCGTCCTGCTCGTACCCGCGGACCGTTCCATAAGAGAGGCGCAACGTAAAAGTTGCATCCGGATAATTGTTTGCGCCTTCAATGGCAAACCGCGCCTTGGCTATATCTGAATACGCTTGTTTTTTGATTTCATCCTGCGCGTTGTAAATCTTTCGCGCGTCCCTGGCTTGCGCATCGATCATGCGAGCGAGGTCGATCATCGGATCGTGCGCCGCCTGCAGCCCAGCCGGGTCTTTGGCGTAGAGATCCTTCCGCACGGCGGCGTTCTTGAGCTTTGTGCCTGAAACAAGCTCAACAGCGCGCGCATGCGGCGACTTTCCAGCGAGCACTTTTTTCACCAACGGATTGTCTGCGCCGAAGGCAGAAGCAAAATCGGTCAACGAATCGGTGAGTCGCAAAATCTCGTAATCGTCGTAGATCGGTTCGTCCGAAAAAAGTTCCAGTTCCAATGATTCGCGGGCGCTGTCGCGAAATGTTGGGAGCCTTTCACCGTTAGGCTTTGTGCGCTCATCAGCTGCACGCAGCAGGAGGCGCGCATACTTGAAAAGATTGCCAGAGAATGCTCGCGGGCCGCGGTACCCGACCGTGACCGGCCGTTCTTGTTCGAGATAGTTGTAGATCGGCGCGTTCTTCGCGATCTCAGCCTGGGCGCGCTTGATCCGATCGTAGGCAGAAACCGTTGATTTGAATTTCGCATCGTGCGCAATTGCGTCGCGCAGTTTGCGCTCCCGCGCTTCCAACGCCGACCAGATTTGCGGATCGAGCAGACCAGCGAGATAACCATCGTAGCGTTTGCGGTTATTTTGATCCCCAAACAAGTCCTCGCGTGCTTTGCGAGCGTTCTCGAATGAACGCGCGCTATAGGCGGACTCCAGTACTTCGCGACGATAAAACATGTTCAAGACGTACGGCAGATAGCGATCGCGCATGTCGGTCATCTCATCCAAGGTGAGCTGCCGGTCGGTTTTTCCGGGGCTGCCGCTAACGAAAATCAGTTCGCGGTCATTCGGCCCATTGGAATCGAATTTGAGAAAGTGTTCGATCTTTGCCGGTTGGCCATTTTCGTACACTCGAAAAAGACAGATATCGAGATCGTACCGGGGATACTCGAAGTTATCGGGGTCACCGCCGAAGAAAGCCATTTGCTGCTCGGGGGCGAAAACCAAACGGACGTCATCGTAGCGTTTGTACCGATAAAGGTGGTAAGCACCCCCTTGATACAGAGTGACGACGTCCGATCGAAGCCCGGTTTTATCTTTGCTTTCCTTTTCAATGGCAGCGATAGCCGCATTGCGCGCGGCGGAGGCTTGATCGCTTGTCATGCCTGGTTTGACTGCCCCTGTGACGCGCGCGGTTACGTCCTCTGTGGATATCAGCACGTTCAGCTCGAGGCCGGTCGATTTGATCTCGTCGGCCTGCGTTTTCGCGTAGAAACCATCCCGTAGATAATTATGTTCCGCGCTGCCCATCTTCTGCAATGTGTCGGCTCCGACATGATGATTTGTGATGACGAGACCGTTCGGTGAAACGAATGAGCCGCTTCCACCGGAGTTGAAACGGACGCTTGCCTTTTGCAGATGCTCAAGCCACTGCGGCGACGGCTCGAACTGATATTTCTCCTTCAGCTGTTTCAGCGGTGGCGCGTTGAAGAGCCACATGCCTTCATCGGCTACTGCGGACGTAGTAATTCCGACGGCTAAAAGTGAAATCAAACAGCGAAACTGCAGACAAAACGGCTTGTGCATCCGCGAATCATAGAGGGCACGGGCGAGCGTCACAACTGTGAGCGTTGCCTCATTTCGCACTACCTGCCCGCCGTGTGCGGGAAGTGCTTTGGGAGTGCGGCGCGTCCGCGCGTCGCTTTCGTCGAACTATGCTCCGGGCCCGAAAAGCGGCGCGCAGTCCAAAGCTTTGCGAAATACAAATCGCCCCTGGACGACAATTTCGCTTACATTTGCTCTGATGTTTCGATCGAAGCGTCACAAAATTAAGCGGCTGGATTTCATTTTGGCCGGCGCGCAGAAGTCCGGCACAACAGCGCTGCATTACTTTCTCAGCAGGCATCCTGACATCTGCATGGGCGATCAGCAGGAAATCCATTTTTTCGATAACGACGCGATGTTCCTTGCCAAGCCCAATTATGAGGAATTGCACAAGCATTATCCCCCGATTGCTCCCTCAACGATCGCAGGTGACTGCACGCCGAGTTACATGTACCACGAACCGGCGATGGAACGGATTTGGAATTACAATCCGAAGATCAAGTTGCTGATTCTTCTTCGTAACCCGGTCGAGCGTGCCTTTGCCCACTGGAATATGCAGCGATACAGAGGACGCGAACCCCTGGATTTTTTCGACGCGATTCGAGAAGAGAAAACGCGCATTGCGGGTGCGCCGCCGCTTGAGGCGCGCCGCTTTGCGTATCTGGAGCGAGGGTTTTATGGACGCCAACTCGAGCGCATCTTCAAATTTTTTCCACGGGAGCAAATCAAGGCGGTGAAATTCGATGCTTTCAAAACCACGCAGCGCCAAACGCTCGCCTCGGTCCTTTCCTTCCTTGGGCTTAAGCCTATGCGTTCGCTGCGAAACAAAGACAGAAACGTGGTGCCGTATGAGCGGGCGATGAATTGGGAGGAGCGCGTTTTTCTTCATAATATTTTCGCGGAAGACATCGCGAAACTAGAGCAACTATTGGGCTGGGATTGCTCAGATTGGAAATTGTGATCAGAATTTGTGCATTGTAGGGCAACCGCTTCGGTTGCCGTGTTATTTAGGCCCTCACCGAGATGAAAGTTCGATTTGTACCGCTTGTTCGGTGCGCACCTCTGAGTTCAAAAGTTCGCGATCGCGAGGGCGCGATCGCCAGCACGCGAGCCGCGTGCGCTCCCCAGATTACGTCTGCTTGAAGCGGGGCCGCTCAACCGGATTGGCGGCGAGCAGCGCTTTCCACCGCACAATTCGCGCGCCTTGCGCTTCAAAGAATTCGCTCAGTTCCGGTGTGAAAAATGAAGAGCCATCCGCGCGCCGATTGAATTCCAGAAGAAGACGTCCGCCAGGCTTCAGGAATCTGGTGCGCACATCGTTAAGGAAGAATTTCCAATCATCAGCAGTCCATTCCACCCATTCACCGTTTTCGCGGCGTGCGATCCGGTGGAAACAAACGCGATGCGCGGTGACGAGATCGAATTTTTTGCCGAGATCGGGCAAAGGCTCCTGGGCATTGATTCGCGCGACGACACGGCTAACGCCGAAGAACTTCGTGCTTCCTCGGAAGAAAGGTTCGTCATCGGGATCGAGTCCGAGCCCGTTGTGGCCAAACAACCTGCAGAGATAGAGAAAATAACCGGGACCGCAGCCTAGATCCAGGATGTCGAGCGGCGGCGACCGATCGAGCCAGAGGTCCTGCACACGCTTCACGTTAACGCCAACCCAGTAGTTTGCGTCTTCGTAAGCGTTGATCTTTCGCGCGTCCGGACGATACGGATACCGTTTACGCAGTCTTGCCAATTCGGCCTTATCGATCCTGTCGAGAATGCGTCGAGAACTTACCGGATGTGTCCAACGGCAAGCATGCTCCCACAGACTTTCCGCCGCATCGCGAGTAAAGAGTTTTTGGAATTTTTGCGAAAGCCGCACGATGAAACGATGCAGAAAGAGGTGTTCTCCTCAAGGAATGAAGCGTTTACCGGATCACTGTTTGATTTCTACTCGAATTAGACCGGTCGAGCCTTCGCGGGTCATGAATCCGCCGGCCCAACCATTGCCGGGATAAAAAAATTGCTCATACCGCCAAACCATCTGCAAAGTCGCGCCGGAAGATTTCTTCCAACGAATTTCGTAGTACATGTGGCGTTTCCAGGACGGCGAATGCCCCGTCATCAGGTTCATCTCGAACGGTGTCGGCCAACTGAGAACACTGTGACGCGTGACCACGAGCGCCTGATCCCCCGGAGGCGGCGCAGTAACGAGACGCTCGGGAGTATCCTCGGATGCGGATTCGAGCGGGCCGAGCGGGAAAACCTTGCCGCCGCTGGCGAGCGCCAGTTGGTTGTCCTTGGTTGATCCGACACTCAGCGATAGACCTGGTGTGATGTCATTCAGGCTGAAACTGATGTCATCACAGATGAGCATGCCGCCGGTTCCACTCCCTTCATATGCAATCGATTGAATCGGCGCGGACCGGGTTTCCAACGTCCAGTAACGATCAACGAATGATGAAATTTCATGTCCGCAAAAAACCCATAGCGCCGCCAAAGCAGCGGCACCTACAGCAGCAACCACAAGCACGATGAGGATCCGCCGCATACCCCTGAGTTATGCCGTGTATGCTTTCAAACTCCGCACCTGGAGCAGCTTCATTCTCTTGGAACCAAGCCGCTGCGATGCGCCACATCGTTCCAAGGCGCTTCTACAGCCAACGCAGGATCGAGCAACACTTGGATCGCGAAATCCGTCATTTTGCTGATTGCCCGTCGAACCCGTCGTGCGGTAAACCAGTCTGGCGGGCAAATCTCGAAGTCGTTAGGCGTGAATTGTTCGTTAACATCAGCGGTAAACACATCGGCCCACGATTTACGCCAGACTCGTCGTGCAAACACATCGTTATCGGGGCGCAGTTCTTCTTCAATGTGTCGCGCCAACTTGGTACTGAGCCCGCAGTAACTGGCGTCGATACAATTGTTTTGGCGGAGATAATCGGCGAGCGCCACTTTGCATTTCTTCGCCTGGAGCCAGGTCATTTCCTTTCCAATCGAACGTAACACCTCACGGGCCACACTGACTGTGAATGGCCCGACCGCTTCGTTGCGTCGGACGGCGTGATCGCGGAACTGAGATGAGGTGATGCCGATGGTTTGGAGAAATTCCGGTATCACGCCGCGTCGACGCGTTTCCTTGTTGAATGGCCGGACAATCAGCTCGGCGTCATAATTCTCTGCCAGCTCGATCCAACGCGAGAACGTGGCGTCGGGAGATTCGGCGAACCCGAATGCGGCGGCTTCGAACGAATCGGACCCGCGAAAGCTTTTGACCGTGCTGGCATAGCTCGAGTTGATCCATTGCGGCTGGTTCCGTGGGAAGAGGATCAATTTCGGTTGAAGGCTCAGCTCCTGAATTCGGTTGAAGAAAGCATTGGTATTTCGTTGGTTTCTGAAGAGCCCCTCCAGAGCCTCAGAAGAAATGATGATGCCAGGCGCAGGCGTATCAGCCATTGCCGCGATTGACCTGGCCACCAGCGGCTCACGATGCTCTCCCACATCGAGGCCTGCCATTCCTTCTACAAGCGTGTGATGGGCGCCGCGTCTGGTATCGCTCTCGGGCACGAAATAGCCGTGCGCCAGCAACGCACTACTGTTTTCCTGTAGAAACCACTGGATCGAAGTGGTACCGGACTTGTGTGGTCCCACATGGATATAGCAGATGCGCTTTGTCATGCTTGTAACTGTCGAGTGGATCGCGAACGCACGCGACGCAGATCACATTTGCTGACCGGCTCAGGCAAAGCAAGCGTTACGTTGTTCCTCGGCTGCGATGAACGGCACAAATGTTGATCAGATCGCTAATTTCGTTTATGCGAAAAACACCCATGCCACAACACGTCGACAAACCGGAGCCGCGCGGACAAACGATAGCTGCGGTTCTTGCGGTCGGTGCCATCTATCTGGCCCTGCCGCGCAACGTCGTTGTTGGCCCTATTTGGTTATTGCCGACTGTCATTGTCGTCTTGCTCGTGCCGACTGTAGTCAGCCATCGCGCCGGAAAACAATCGTTCAATCGCCTTCTCGGATTCATCATTAACGGAATCACAACATTGGCGCTAATTGCCTCCGTAATCTTGCTCGTACGCTTGTTGCCGACGCACCGCGAATCTCCATTGCAGTTGCTTCGGTCTGGCGGGCTGCTTTGGCTAACGAATGTAATCGTGTTCGCTTTGTGGTACTGGCGCCTGGATGGAGGCGGGCCAACGTTGCGCCAGGAACAACGGAAATTTGGGAGCAAGAGTTTCCTTTTTCCACAGATGCAAATTCCACACGACGAGCGACCCGACTTTGCCTGTGCCCGCTGGCACCCGCGCTTCGTCGATTATCTGTTCGTCGCGTTCACCCAAAGTTCGACATTTGGTCCGACTGACGCGCCGCTGCTCGCACGCTGGGCAAAGATTCTGGCAATGATCCAGATCTTCATTTCGCTTAGTATCGTCGTCCTGCTGATCTCGGCCGCCGTCGGAGCGCTGTAATCCGGTGGCTCAGGACTGTAGCCACGGCGCTGCGCCGTCTGACTTCTTTTCCTTAACCGCCCACAGGGCGGTGGCTACAAGGAAACTTTCACTCGTTAACTATTTGCCGATCAAAATCAGAACGCCCGCTATCAGCGCAAGAACTCCCATTACGATCGCTCCAATGCCCACATGGAAAAGCGTAGTGATCCCAACAAGAATCAAATAGATAGCGAGCAGTAGCATTCCAATGTTTTTGGTCATAGGCGCTCTTTCTGACTCAACGCGGACGCGGGTGCAACGCTTAAAAACTGCGCCTCGTCAAAACAAATGATCAAATCCGGATACCAAATGACGCAACACACGGCATGATTTTGATTATGCGCTAACGACTCGCGGACTCAAACGTAAGAACCTGCTTCTTATTGATCTGGCGGGAACCGAAGTGAATTGCATGCGCTCTCGTAAAGTTGTCGCGCAACACAGCAGAGCTTCGGATCGATTTCGCACGAAGTGCTGTGGAGTGCGATGCGTATGCGCATCGCTTTCGGGTTACACCGTGCAGATGGCCAGGGGTCGGTCCCATTACTGGATTTTTGATGGCACCAGAATCGCCTCGCTCATGCCGTGTAAAAACTTCTTATCTGCTGGAGCGATCGTGGCCAATGCACCGCGTAACTTCACGCGATCGGTTTCGACGAAGTAATACGGGCACAACCGCACGCGCCCTTTCATGACCCTTAACTCGCCTGAATCTGGATTCCAGTAGCTGTGCTCAAACAAGCGGCCTTTGTGAAAACGTTGCAGGATTGTTGGTGACGATTCAAATGTTACCAGCGCGTGTTCGATTCGCTTTTCCCAATCTGCGTGCGGCAGGTCGCTGCCGAGCGCGACGCCGCGACTGCCCCAGCCAAGCGGGGAAAAACCGCTGACTTTCAAGAGAAGATCGCGATCTTTCTGGCTGAACTTCGCAGCCTCGCGCCAGTCGTGAATTTCCAAACGTGGAATGACTGCGTGCTGGGGCAGAGGAGTTGGATCAAGCAGCCAGGAGTAGGGGATTACTTCCTGCAGCTTCATGAAGTATTTTTCCCCCAATTCGCGTCGCCAAAATTCGCGGAGCGGCTGAAGCCAGAATAACGCGAACCACATTTTCTCCTCCAGATATGGCTTGATGGGCGGCGTAATCGAAATTCGCCCTTCTGCGTTGGCCCGCAGCACGTTTGCGATTCCGGGAATATTTGGCAGATCAAAGAGTTCGAAGAACCGATACACCGCGCGTCCATCTTGCGGTTCGTAATTTTCTGCCGCGACAACACGCCATGCGAATGTTTGATGTTCGATATTTGATGTTTGATGTAGTCGCGCGGCGAGCCACTCCATTTCTGGCCGGTAGGTTGCGGATTCTTGTGAAACGGCGATGTCGGCGCCGTTTGGCACAACCGCACGAAATCCTTCCAACATTCCGGTCGTGCCGCCGATGACGTCGTTATCGAATGAAGAATAGGTCTGGTTTAGCCAACCGGTTAGGCCAATCCCGCCGGGAACGGAATCAATCTCGGCAATGATATAGCCTTTCTCAGTGAGAATGAGATCTGGCCGGATTACTCGGGGCAGATCGTCGCGGATTTCCTTTCGCCGTGAGAATTCAATCAGCTCTTTCGGTTTACCAGCGTCAAGATATCGCGCCACCCATTCGGGCTGCTTGCCTTTGATGCTCAGTTGATACAGCTGATTGCAAGCCCGCTGAAAAACAAAGAGGCGATGCCCTAGTTGCTCCAGATCGGCCAGAGATTTCCTGTCGATCGGAAATGCGTCAGGCGAAAGCAGCCACTCTTTTTCTGCGAAAAGACCCTCCTTTGGGAAAGCGGCGCGAATGTTTTGCAGACGATCTTGCGCGGCAGCGGTCATTTCCTTGTCAACGTCCAACGTCCAACCCACCTCCGCAAGGCTACGGCGCGGCAAGCGCCCAACGTCCAACACCGAATTGTTGTAGGGCGTCTCTGTGAGACGCCGGTTTTAGAAGGCGTTTGACACAAACGCCCTACAATCACCTTCCCGCGGCTATTCGCTTCAGTGCCAGCTTCACGAGTTCTTCCGCTGATTTGCCCGCGCCTTCGCCTTTCTGCTGCAGATCGTGCACAGCCTTGTGCGCGTCGACTTGCTTATAACCGAGAGCGATCAACGCGAGCACTGCTTCGTTTGCCTGTTCTTGCTCGGGCGATGGCGCATGCGCGGCGCTGGCTGCCTCCCATGCTGCGGCCACGCCAACCTTATCCTTCAATTCGAGGACAATTCGTTCAGCGGTTTTTTTTCCGAGGCCGCTGATTTTCGAAATCGCCGCCACATCAGAATTCACCACCGCCGCTTTGAAACTGGTTACGCTCATACCGCTCAAAACTGCGAGTGCCAGCTTCGGTCCGATGCCGGAGACGTTGTTGACGAGCAACCGAAAAAGGTCGCGCTCGGCTGACGTCATGAATCCATAGAGCACGTGCGCATCCTCGCGCACCGCCAAATGCGTGAGAATGCGGATAGGCTGCCCAACAGCCGGCAGTTTGTCGTAGCTCGAAAGGGGAATGAATACTTCGTAGCCAACGCCGGCTACATCCACAATCGCCTGTGTGGGCAGGGCATTCACGAGTTTACCATTAAGAAACGTGATCATGTGAAATCGTTAAATCGTTAAATTGTTAAATCGTCAAATGCATCACTCTGCTTTCAGCACCAGCGTAAGATCAACGCGTTTGCCTTTAGCAATGTTAAAACCGCTGACTGTAAAGAATCGCCAACTTGCGGGTGGATTCGCAAAAATTTCGCCCGCGACGCGCGTCGGCAGAACGATGAAGCCCGGGTCGGGTGCGCTCATGAACTCAGCCGCGCGGCGTTTGTTCAGGGGCGTGAGAAACCCTTGAACACGCGAGCGGAAGTACCAGACCAGACTTGGCTCCTGGAACTCGACAGCAGCAAATTGCATGTTCGGCCGCAAAGAGGCGCGGGACGCTTGAAAGAGCTCATACGCGGGAGAAAATCGCGCCACCACTGGCGGCACCACAATAGCAATTACACCCCACACACATGCCGTGGCGATCGCGATCTGTCCGAACAACGAGCGGCGGGTTTCAGTTCCTGGCGAGGGCGGTTGGGCGCATGACGCCGTTTTGTCCGGCCAATGCCGGGCAAGTAAAAGCGCCAGCATGCCGAATGCCGGCAAGGTGTAATGCGGCAACTTCGTTTTGATGAGCGAGAAAATAATGAAAATAATTGCGACACCGGAGAAAAGATATCGGTCGATATTATCGCGGTTGTTCCACAATTTTTTTACGAGCGACGGCAACTTGATCGACCACGGAAAAAAACTGACAAATACAGTCACAAAATAGAATGGCAGCAACAAAACGTAGCCGCCTAACGAGTTCCAACCATGCCCTTCCATGGCTCCCAACGAGCGACGGATCACATGGCGACCGATTCCGATTCGTAGGAATTCTCCATTCGTCCAGACTAAGGCGGGGATGCCCCAGGCCGCGATGATGGCCAGCATCAGCAGGATGCCACGAACGAACTTGAATCGACGGGCCAGGTGCAGATTCGGCGCATAGAAAATTGTCGATGCAACCGTTAGCAGGGGGACCCACGCGATGGGACCTTTTGCGAGGAAGCCCAGAGCCAACGAGATGTAAAACGTCAGCCACCAAATCGATGTTTGATGTTTGATGTTTGATGTTTGATTTGATGATTCTGAATTGGACGTTGGGCGTTGAGCGTTGGGCGTTCCGCGTTGGATCAACTCAAATCCAGCCCAGTGCGCCAGCGTCACGAATAACACGAGCCACATGTCGGCGACCGCGGCTTTCGCGTGGACAAAAGTTTGGAGCGAAAGTGTGAAGATGATTGCAGCGCACCACGCAAGCTTTTCTCCGCCAACTCGGCGACCCCAAAGGAATATTAATAGGGCGGTACCTGCCGCCGCAACGGCGGACGGGAAACGCGCTGCGAAATCGTTTTCGCCGAAAAGGTGATAGCTTGCGACCTGTGCCCAGTAGGTGAGGGGAGGTTTATCGAGTCGAAGTTGATTATTGAAGTAGGGAACGATGTAATTCCCTCGCTGAATCATCTCGCGTGAAGCTTCGGCAAACCGTGGCTCATCCCGATCGATAAGCGGCAAGCTCCATGTGCCAAGAATGTGAAAAAGCACGCAGCCGAAAAATAAAATCGCGTATTTTGCCGGTTCAGATTTCAATGTGCCCGCAGCATCTCATAACGGTCATTCCGAGCGAAGTCGAGGAATCCCGTGGCCAAAGTCGACGGTCACATCACGGGATGTCTCGACTGCGCGACATGACAACCTATTCGTAACGTCCATTTGAACTATGAAGCCGCGACGCATTGTTTACTGGCTTATCGGCATCGCAATCGCGGCAACCGCGATCGCACTGTCGTTTCTTTTTGACGACAGCGTTCGTGAATTCATCACGCAGCATCAAAACCCTGCGATGCGCAAATTCATGCTGTACGTGAGCTTCCTAGGCGATTGGCCATTGCATGCGGCAGTAGGATTAGTCTCCTTGGCCTTTGCCTGGCGCGCGGGCAGCGAAAAGTGGACACGAATTTTAATCGCCATGCTGTTAGCGATGTTGTTGGCAGGTGTGGCCGGAACTGCAATTAAACGTACGGTTCCACGGGCGCGTCCCTCCGTGCACACTGACGCACGCTGGGGTGGACCGCGTTTCAGCTCGAAATATCACTCATTTCCCTCCGGACATGTTGGCGCTTCGACTGCGTTTTTCGGCGTTCTACTTATCGCGCGCCGGCGCATCGGGCTTGCCTGTCTCCCAATCCCGATTCTAATCGGGCTCTCACGGATGTACATCGGGGCCCATTATCTTTCGGACGTCGTTTGCGCAGCCGTTCTGGGAACCGTGTGTGCGATTATCGTGATGCAATTCTTGTCACCGAAATCGCCAAGCGCAAATCGGAAACCGAAAATTGAATCTGATCCGCCAGGATCAGGGTGAAAGGGTAATGTTCGAGCCGCCGCCATTCGGTGTGACCAAAAACTGGGCGTTAGAACTTAGTCCTCGGATTGTGATTGTAGCTACTTGTTTGGGCGGACCATTATTGGAGACAGTTAGCGTCCCATTAGTAGCATCATATTGCGCGGTTGTTCCATTCGGCGGCAGATCTATGAAGTTCAAGACATCGCCGGAATGAAAATTTCTAACCGTAATGCCATTCAGGTTGGCAGTTACATCTTGAATTTCGTCACTGCCTGGCCCGGCTATGATAAAATCGGCTCCGCCACCAGGTTTAAAAAGATTGTTATAGACGCTGCCTTGGATCACCTCTGCGAGGCTACTGCCCAGAATCAGATATTGCTGATTCGGGTCAAGCCGATAGATCGTGATGCTAGCGGGATTTGTGCCGTTCTCGGCAGTCGACTCGTGAATGCTAATGAAGGGCGTGACTCCGTTGCTGTACACAATTATTATGCCGCCAGGGCGCTCAAAACTCAACGACGTCGTGGTATGACCCTCTCCCCACAGGTGTTGCATTCGAATAATATCACCCGGCTTCACTAAGCTAAACCAGTTCTTAACAGGGTGAGGCCGGGCGCCCGTATACGCCATTCGCCAGAAGCCTCCTGAAACATTGTCCGTTGGATCGGGATAAGCGTTCGGTAGGGGCTGAGACGCGCCGGCGGCGGCAGCTACGTTGTCAGCTATCGAATTGCAAAGGTTTGTGTTGGGAACGTCTGGAAACGTCTTATACAAGCTGTGGGCTGCGGCAAGGATATCAGCCGGTCTGGGTTTGCCTGGCGTCAATTCCACACCTTTAGCTACCCTGGGATCAACAGTCCACACACTGTAGGTGACGATCTCCGACTCCGGACCCGACTTACGGCGTGTTACCTGGGCATTGAATTGGGCCGGAGAATTGATGTTATCCCCGATTAGCAGCTCAACGTTATCCGTCTCTTTGACTTTGTATCCTTCCGGAAAGTTCTCGCGCGTGATGTGAATGCCGTTTACAAACCACTTGGGAGAAATCTGCTTTTTGCCCCAGTACATGTGATCCCTGCGTTTGTTTTTCGGGTGACCAGGAGGCAGTAACGTGACGCTGTAAAACCCAGGTGTTGAAGTGCCGAACGACTGGGAAAAAATGGTTTGAAGCGGCACCTTGCTACCTGTCGGCGCGATCACCGGTACCGGCATTGACTGTTCTAAGACACTTGTGCCCTGAGGTAAGTAGGTAACGAGCGTGCCCCCTTTTCCGTCGCGGCTGAGAGCAAAATCAGTTCCCGTTAGGGGCTGATCGGTTGGGGATAGACCGCCGTTGCCCTGCAAAGCAATGGTCTGAACATTGATCTGAGCAAGGATAACGCCCGTCTGATTTGGTCCCGCATAAAGCGTGAGCACTCGATTGGTACCCGAACGCTGTACGCCCAAAGATTGAGCTTGGATCCGCGGGAAATCCATTCGGGCACCTGCCACTGGGGTGAACCCAACTGTTCCAAGAAAAGCTGTGGGATTGCCGATCGAAATTCGGCCGGTACCATCGGCGAAGTCGATTTGCTCGTCCGAGTCGACGGCTCCTTCGATGGAGAGATAGCCACCAGATTGGAGGCTGAAAATACCTGTTCCACTAAGGGTCACACCTTCAGCTATGTCAGCAGCTCCTTCGATCTCAATGATGGGGATGATAATCTCTCTGCAGGTGACGGCGCTTTCTGTAACAATGTTTCGCCCCTTGAAGAACAAAGAGCTTTCCTGGGTAACTAAGGCCTTGATCGCGGTCTTGCGCGTCGGCGGCGCAGATGCCGTACATGTGGGTGTTGCCGTCGGAGTAGCGGTTGCAAGCTCGTCGGTTCGGTCGATATCCGTTTTCGCATGGGATTGAGTGAGAGTGAATGTGCCATCTCCTGCATCTATTGTTAGGGCAGCGCCGGCCTCAACCGTGATCGTCCCGTTCACCCCGTTTTGCTCCTCTGCAAGAGCAAAGGACACGTTACCTTGGCAGGACAGCGTGGCGTTAATCGTAGATGCGCCTGGAGCTCCGCCCGTGACGTTTAGCCCCCCTTGGATGAATTTAACTGACGCGGCGCCCAGAGTAACTGAGCCGCCGTCCGTGCTCCCAAGCGCGATTTGTACATCTTTGATGTCCCGGTCTGAGATTGTCGGTGAGTTAGAAGTGCCAGTTGGAATGACAGCAGTATCACCGGTTTGAGGGATACCGTTAGGTTGCCAATTCGCCGGATTTTCCCAGTGGCTATCGACTGCCCCTGTCCAGGTAAAAATCGCACTTGTCCGATGAGCTTCCAGGAGAGCAACGCCGCTGGCATTGTTTACACCGCGTACGATCGCGGTATAGGTACCGGGTGGCAGGGTCGCGTTAATCGCGGACTCGTTTCGATCCTCAGGAGGTAACCCGCTGTCGAGGATACCGCGGACCTGGTCGGCGGCAATAATCCCGCCGATCGCAGTATGCTGCCAGTTATCGTTAGAACCAATTAAAGCTCCCTTGCTGTCATACAGTTCCAGCGTCGGATCGGGCAGTGTATTGGGAATACCATATTTGGTGAGCTCAGGGCCAATGGCACGCAGAATTACTCCCGTCGGTCTAGTCCCTTGAACCATGAAGCCGCCAATCATCACGTCGTCACCCGTCTGAACAAAGCTGCGTGCACTGATGTTGATCAGTCTTGAATTGGTCTCGGGGCTAAGATCGTACACTTCCACAAGGCCAACTCCCGTCATGTTGTTTACACCACGGACGATCGCAGTGTAGTTGCCTGCTGGCAGATCTGCGATGATCGCTGACTCAAAGGGGTCAGTCGGAGCGTAGCCGCTGGCTTGAATCTCGTGGACTTGATTACTGGTGATAATCCCGCCGATGATTGTCGTCGCCCAGTTGTTATTGGAGGCAATCAACGCTCCAGTGCCGTCATACAGCTCCAATGTCGGATTAGCCAACGCATTGGGGATGCCATAGCGAGTAAGCTCTGGACCAATCGCCCGAATGATGACGTTCTTTGGTTCCTCTCCTTGAACAATGAAGCCGCCGATCACCACGTTGTCGCCAGTCTGGATGAAGGCGCGCGCGCTGATATTAGCCAGCGTCGGTTCAGAGCCAGGAGTTGCAGCAGTGGCGATCGCATTCGTGATGCCTACGAGACAAACGACTACTAACAACGATCGAAGAAGTGTTTTTTTCATATTAGGAGGATTGGGACTGCATTATTTTTGCGGTGGATCGGTTTGTACCGGGGAGGGGTTCAAATTGCAGGACCTGGTTTTGCAGTTCGCTGATGTTCTGAGGGATCCTTCATCATTCTGTCTGGAGAATTGCAGCAAACTTTTCCAAAAAAGTTTCCTTCTTGAGCGAGCTTCTCACGGTTAACCCTGCGGAAAGCAGGTCAGGTGGAGCTCTGGGTGGAGACGCCCAACAGACTTAGCGCGAGCGCGACTCTGGCAGCAGGCAGACCAAGTGTCAATGCATCCTTCCAATCGGCAATTCGAATTACCAAAACGCCGCCAGCTCTGAAGATGACATTTTGGCGGAGGGGGTGAGATTCGAACTCACGAGACCTTTCGGCCTTCCGGTTTTCAAGACCGGCGCAATCAACCGCTCTGCCACCCCTCCCGGGAACGGCTGGGAAACGTCTAACGTCCAACGTCCGACGTCCAACGCTGAATACAGAAATTATTGAGCATTTCACGTGAGCATTCTGCGCTCAGCGTGTTCTGGTTCGAAAAAACTGGACAACCTAACATGTTCAGATGAACATTCTCAGATCGTGAGCCGGAAATTTGTACCCATTGTTGAAGAAACGCCGCAGAGTCAGGGTGCGATTCGCGGCCGCGGCGCCTCGTGGAGTCCGGCGAACCGATTCGAAAAACTGCACGTCGATTTAACAGATCTCGACGTAGTCGACAACGGCAATGAGATCGAGGAAACGTCCAGGCCTCCCACGCAATATTTTCGCGACGGAACGAGAACAATCATTACACGCAATACGAGCCCCGATGTCGGCTTTGAAACGAGCTTGAATCCGTATCGCGGGTGCGAGCACGGCTGCGTCTACTGTTACGCGCGGCCGACGCACGAGTATCTCGGTTTTTCGGCCGGTCTCGATTTCGAAAGCAAGATCATGGTTAAAACCAATGCGCCTGAACTGCTGCGTCGGGAACTGGAGTCGCCGCGTTGGCAGCCGCAGACGCTTGTGTTGAGTGGTGTGACCGATCCGTATCAACCGGTGGAGCGAAAATTGCAGATCACCCGCGGCTGTCTCGACGTCCTCGCCAACTTTCGAAATCCCGTCGCGATCATCACAAAAAACCATCTCGTCACCCGTGACATCGACATTTTGCGTGAGCTCGCGGCGTGCAACGGCGCAGCGGTCAATGTTTCAGTCACCTCTCTCGATCGAGAATTGCAACAAGTACTCGAACCGCGCACGACGTCACCTCAAGGTCGCCTGGATGCGATCGGACAACTTCGTGCGGCGAAAGTTCCCGTGGGCGTGATGGTCGCGCCAATTATTCCCGGCCTCACTGATCATGAGGTTCCCAAGATCTTGGATGCGTGCGCGAAAGCCGGCGCGCAGTTCGCAGGCTACACAATTGTTCGTCTGCCGTGGGCGGTTGCACCGCTGTTCGAGCACTGGTTGGAGGAGCATTTTCCAGATCGCAAACAAAAGGTGTTGCGGCGGATTCGGAGTCTGCGGGGAAACCGGCTCAATAATTCCCAATGGCACACGCGGATGACGGGACAAGGGATTTTCGCCGAGCAAATCGCATCGATGTTTAAAGTCGGATGTCGGCGTGCAGGCATCGGCGCGCGGCCGACGCTTTCGTGCGAGTCGTTTCGCCGATCGACGACTCAGTTGCGCCTTTTTTCCTAAGCGCACGTGAGTGAATACTTTGGAACATAGGCTTGCAGCCTGTGTCCTCAGCATTGTTTGGCCCGCTGGCACGGCCATTATGCCCGTTGGGCGCGCCGCCAGGATGGCTATGTTCCTGCAAACCAATGAGCACACGGCTCAGCGATTACGATTATGTTTTGCCGCGGGAATTGATTGCGCAGCGTCCGCTCGCGCGCCGCCAGGATTCCCGGATGATGGTTTTGAATCGCGCCAAGCAAACAATCGAGCATCGTCGATTTTCCGAGCTGAAGACATTTTTGCAGCCGGGTGATCTCCTCGTTTTAAACGATACGCGCGTGCTGGCAGCGCGCCGATCCTCCGATAACGGGACGGTCGAATTTTTATTCCTGGAACGTCTCGGGCCGACGCGTTGGAAATGCATGGTTACACCCGGCCGCAAAATGCGCGTGGGCGCGACGGCGACGATCGATGATGTGTGTTTGCGAGTAGAGACAATCACCGCAAATGGCGAACGGATCATCACGTTTGAGAAAGACCTCGATGTTTATGCTGGTGGTTCCATGCCGTTACCGCCATATCTCAATCGTCCCAGCGATGACACGGACGCGGCGCGTTACCAAACGGTTTTTGCTCGTGAGCCCGGCGCTGTAGCTGCGCCTACCGCTGGACTGCATTTCACCTCGGAGATGTTGAACCAGATTCCGCACACCTTCGTGACGTTGCATGTCGGACCGGGAACCTTTCTTCCTGTGCGGTCGGAGGACGTCGGCGAGCATCGAATGCATGCGGAGCGTTTCTGCATTTCGCCGGACGCCGCGAACGAAATCAACAAGGCGCAGCGCGTTGTGGCTGTGGGAACCACAGTCGTGCGGGTTCTAGAAACGGCATGGTGTAGCCACGGCGTTCTGTCGCCGTGTTCGCGGATCGAATACGCCCGAAGCGCCTCGACAGATCGAGGCGACCACAGCATTAGCGAACTGGAAAAGCCAAAAATCTGGGCGCCATCAGGCGAGACCGATCTCTTTATTTATCCGCCATTCTCCTTTCGAGTTGTCGATGCGTTGTTAACGAATTTCCACTTGCCGCGCTCGACTTTGCTGATGCTGGTGAGTGCGTTTGGTGGCCGCGAATTCATTTTCCGCGCATACGATGAAGCGGTGCGTGAGCGCTACCGCTTCTACAGCTACGGCGATTGCATGCTGATCCTCTAACCTCCCTCTTCCGCTTTCTCTGAATCTTTTCGAGGCGATGGACAACAGAGGACGAGGAAGATTGCAATGTCATCCTGAGCGAAGCGGAGCGCAGTCGAAGGATCCCGTGGCAATACCGTTTTGTTTGTCACGGGATGGAGAGCTTGACCCTGTTGCGCAGAATTTCGGGTTGCGTTGCAGCCTCGACTTCGCTCGGAATCACAGACTAAATTCGCCACATGACCGACCGACCAAAAGGTGAGCTGGTGATTCAAACAATCGCCATGCCTCAAGACACAAATCCAAATGGTGACATTTTCGGCGGTTGGGTGACTTCGCAAATGGACTTGGGCAGCGGGATCCTCGCCGCTAAAACGGCGCAAGCGCGGGTCGTCACAGCGGCGATGGAAGGAATGTCGTTCCTGCAGCCAGTGAGAGTAGGGGATACCGTTAGATGTTATGCACACGTAGAAAAAATCGGTCGGACTTCGATGACCATCCCCGTCGAGGTTTGGGTGACGCGCTATATGACTGGCGAAGAACTCCGCGTCACGCACGGGGTCTTTACTCTGGTCGCTGTTGATGAGTCAGGAAAACCGATTCCAGTTAAGCGCGGCAGCGCGTGATCGCTCCCGCATTTCTGAATCGCGATGACGCGTTTCGCTTACCTTTTCGAGCGGTTCCCATCCTTTGGACAAACATTTTGCTATCGAGAAGTGGCCGAGCTTGATCAGCAACACATTGCACCGCCAATCTTTTCAATTCGGAAGCCGAAAGGCGAACCGCCACAAGACTGGGATAAGCGTATCGTCGAACGCGTGCATTATGTTCCGGACGAAAAGGAACTGCTGGAAGATGTTCGACGCGCGGCGAAAAAACGAAAGCTGAGCGCAGACATTGTAGCCGCCTTGGATGACTGGGGTCGCCGCACTGATTTCCTTCGGCTCTACCAAGCGGTCTATGTTGGACAGCGCTTGCAGCAAATGGGAATCAATCACGTGCACGCTCATTTCGCCGGCATGGCTGCGCGCACTGCTTTTTGGATCAATCAATTTTTTTCCATCAGTTACAGTTTTACTGCGCACGCGAATGACATTTTCTCCCCGCGGCAGTTCGAGATTGGGCTGGATAAACTCGTCGCGACAGCGCGCGAAATTGTCGCCGAAACGGATTACGCCGCGCGGTTTTTGCGACAGCGATTTTCCGATCGTGCCGATCGCGTTCACCGGATCTACAACGGACTGGATCTGTCGGAATTCGGACGCGCGGATTTTTCGTCGACGCCACCGTTGATCATCGCGGTCGGCCGTTTGATTCCGAAAAAGGGATTTGGCGATTTAATTCAGGCCTGCGCGTTGCTCGTGAACCGTGGCACATCATATCATTGTGAAATCATCGGTGAGGGTTCCCTTGAGGACGAGCTGCGCCGGCAAATCAATGAACTGCATTTACAAAGTAACGTCGTCCTGCCTGGCGCAAAGCCACAGACAGAACTCCGTCGGCGGCTGGCGGCAGCGAATGTTTTTGTTCTGCCGAGTATTGTTGATCCCGACGGTGGCATGGACAACCTACCTACGGTTATCATGGAGGCGATGGCGACGGGACTGCCTGTGGTGTCCACAAACATTGGCGGAATTCCGGAAATGGTTATCGAGAACGAAACCGGATTTTTGGTTCAGCCCGGCGATTCGGCAGCAATCGCTGACGCGATTGAAAAATTGATCAGCGATTGTTCTTTAGCGAAGAGACTTGGCCATTCTGGTCACGAACGGGCGCAAACGCTTTTCTCGATTGACCGTAATGTTCGCGAATTATGCGTGCTCATCTGTAGCGCCGCAGTATGAGCGCCGATTGTTTAGTTCGTTAACGCTCTATCAGGACTGAAATGCGAATCGCGTTTCGGCGGTCTGAGACCGGCGCTACAATAAATCCCGAACGCAGTTGAGCGCGTTCAGGTAAACGCGATGCGGGCCGCCACGAATCAGTTCCTCGCTGATCAGGCCCACGGGATCGTTGTTTCCAGCGGGCATTAACTGCGGGTGCCGCCTTTCTCTGTTCTGTACGCGTGAGACTTCCAGAAGATCGCCGCAATCGGCGTATGTAACGCGAAATTCCACGTCACCACTGGTCAAAGCGATTTCGTGAACGGATTGACCGTTGCGCTCGCGCAGCTCGACGTCAATGCGGCGCGCTGACGCGCCGATGAATCGCAACTGATGTGAAGATTGCACCTCATCAAGGTGCCAACTCAATTGGGCTCCCAGCCAGCCGAGAAACAAGATAGCCGTAGATCGAAACCCCGATGCAAAATCGATCCGCACCTTGCTGATCTTGGCGAGGCGATGATGCGAAGCAGGATGGTCGAAGAATTGTGCCAGCGCGAAGCGCAGGTTGTCCAGTCGCGTCCAGTTCAAATCGCAAAGCACAATTCGGCGGTTGGCTTCCTCCTGCATCAACTGCAGTAAACGCATTTGCGAATGGAAACCGGTCCAGCCGTGGCTGTCATAGATCACTCGATCGACCCACGTCCAAAGCTGCGAATCGATTGGCTCGCGAAATTCTTCCTGCCACCAAAGATAGAGCGGGAGATCCGAATCCAGATTGGACAGGACGATGCTCGGAAGTTGTGTGGTGCACCCGCCTTTGAGCAGGAATGAAATTTGCTCGGAACAAACTTGCTTGGTACCAACGCTGCTCACGTGACAGTGTGCACTAATCCAGGCGCTGACGTGGTCATCGTGTGCGTTGCAATCAGCTTCGATAACGAGCGCCCGACACGCGTGGTTCTCGGTGATCCGCGCCATTAATTGTGTGTTGTTTTGCAATGAGCCGGGTTGTTCACTGTAAACAGCAAGATTCATAAGCGATGCGCGCGTCATCGCGCCTTCGCCGTCCTGCCAGAGCTTTTTCAGCTCCTGCTCGATTTTTCCCACCTCAACCGGAGCCCCTAACGAGTATGTTTCAGCAGTCGCAGGCATAGGGGTTTATAATCTCCTCCACGCGCGTCCGTCACGGGCGAGAAGGTCATCAGCAGCTTCGGGCCCCCACGAGCCCGCGGGATAAAAATATAGCTCGGGCACATCTTTTTTCGCATGCCATGCATCCTCGATGGGATCGATGAACGACCACGCCTCTTCGACCTCGTCGCTGCGCGCAAAGAGCGTGGCGTCGCCACTCATCGCATCGAGCAGCAAACGTTCGTACGCTTCAGGGCTCGGTTTACCGAAGGACGTTCCGTAGTGGAAATCCATTTTGACCGGCTCGATACGAAAGCTTGTGCCGGGTACCTTGGCATGAATCCGCAACGAGATTCCTTCGTCTGGCTGAATACGAATGACGAGCACGTTGAGGTCTCGAAGATCTTTATTGAACAACACCGGGGGCGCCTTTTTGAAGTGAATCGAGATTTCAGTTGCCGATTTCGGGAGGCGTTTGCCGACTCGCATGTACACCGGTACGTCGGCCCAGCGCCAATTATCGATGAACAAACGCAAGGCGACGAACGTCTCCGTCTGCGAATCCGGATTTACGTTTTGTTCCTGCCGGTAACCGGGGACCGGTTCGCCGTGAATAGCGCCTTTCGTGTATTGCGCGCGCACCACATTGGCCGCGATTTCGCTGCGTGACCAGCGATGCAGCGATCGCACCACTTTCACTTTTTCGTCGCGAATGCTGTTGGCGCTCAGGTCAGTAGGCGGTTCCATCGCCACAAGACATAGAAGCTGAATAAGGTGGTTCTGCACCATGTCGCGCAATGCTCCCGCGCTTTCATAATACCCGGCACGCGTTCCCACACCGAGTGTTTCCGCCGCTGTGATCTGCACTTGATCGATGTAATGCGTGTTCCACAGCGGTGAGAAAATGGCGTTGGCAAACCGGAGAACGAGGATGTTCTGCGCGGTTTCCTTTCCGAGGAAATGGTCGATGCGGAACGTCTGCTCCTCGGTGAAGGAATTACGGACGATGCGATTAAGCTCGCGCGCCGAGGCGAGATCAGTGCCGAAAGGTTTTTCGATTATGACGCGGGCCCAACTTCCTTTGCAGGTCTGGTTCAGGCCTGCGGCTTTCAAGTTCTTGAGAATCGGTTCGAACTGGTCAGGACCGGCTGCCAGATAAAAGAGGCGATTGCCGCGCGTGCCGTGGGTCTTGTCGATCTGCTCGAGACGTCGAGTCAGTTGTTTGTAACCGGCTTCATCAGCAAATTCACTCCGATGATAAAAAATAGATTTCGCAAACGTGTTCCAGATTTCGTCACGTAGAGGCTGACGCGAAAAATTACGCGTCGATTCTTCGAGGTCGCGTCGGAATTCGTCGTCACTTTTATCGCGCCGAGCAAAACCAACAATGACCACGTCGGGTGGAAGTTCACCGTCGGCTGCGAGATTGTACAGAGCGGGAACAAGCTTGCGATGAGTGAGATCCCCCGTAGCGCCGAAAATTACGACGTTACATGGCTGCGGGACGGGACGGGCAGCTAATCCTTCGCGGAGCGGATTTGGTTCCGGTTGATCGGCTGCGCGGTTCATGCTCTCCGCAGATTACGCAAATTTTCGTAGATTGGATAACTGAATTAATGCAACGGGCGCCGTGTAAGCACGAATATTACACAGTTGGCGCAGACCTAAATCGGCAGCGGAAATCGCCGGGTCAAGTCTAAGACTTTTTTGCGCACATTCTCCAGCGCGGCAGCGTCGCTACGTTTTTCGAGGGCTTCCGCGACCAAGTCCGCGATCTCGAGCATTTCTTCTTCTCTCATTCCGCGCGTGGTAACAGCTGGTGTGCCGACTCGGATCCCGCCGGGCTTGAACGGCGAACTTGTGTCGAACGGGATCGCGTTCTTGTTCACGGTGATCCCTGCTCGATCGAGAACCTCCTGTGCCTCTTTGCCGTTCAGGTCCTTCGGACGAAGATCGACAAGCATGAGATGATTATCAGTGCCACCGGAAACGATGCGATAACCGTGGTTGGCCAAACCGGCGGCAAGCGCTTTTGCGTTGATGACGACTTGTCGCTGGTATTCACGGAACTGCGGCTGAAGCGCTTCGTGAAAACAAACCGCTTTCGCCGCAATGACGTGCATGAGTGGGCCGCCTTGCACACCGGGAAATACGGTGGCGTCGATTTGTTTTGCGAATTTCTCTTCGCACATCACGATGCCCCCGCGCGGTCCGCGCAGGCTTTTATGAGTCGTAGTGGTGACAAACTGCGCGTGCGGAATCGGGCTGGGGTGCTGACCTCCAGCAACCAGCCCGGCGATATGTGCCATGTCGATGAACAAAACGGCGCCCACCGAATCGGCGATTTGGCGCAACCGTGGAAAATCGATGACGCGCGGATAGGCTGAAGCCCCGGCGGTAATCATCATCGGCCGAACTTCCTCAGCTTGCCTTTGTAATGCATCGTAATCGATCTGCTCGGTTTTCTCGCTCACGCCATATTGAGAGACGTTGTAGAATTTGCCGGAGAAATTTGCAGGATGGCCATGGGTAAGATGTCCGCCATGGGCGAGATTCATCGCAAGAATCTTGTCGCCAGGTTTCAGCATGGAGAAGTAAACGGCCATGTTCGCTTGCGCGCCGCTATGGGGCTGGACGTTTGCGTGCTCGCAGCCGAACAAACGTTTCGCGCGATCGATCGCCAACTGCTCGACGCTATCAACATTCTCGCAGCCGCCATACCAACGCTTTCGCGGATAGCCTTCCGCGTATTTGTTAGTCAGCACGCTGCCTTGGGCTTCCATCACTGCACGGCTGGTGAAATTTTCCGAAGCGATCAATTCGATATTCTCGCGTTGCCGTTTTTCTTCCGCGGCAATCGCATCAAAGATTTCAGGATCCGTTTTTTGTAGGGCGTCGCCATAAGGCGGCCGCGATGTGGCAGCAATGGATCCGGGTTCGAATTGGCGAGAAAGATGGTCCATGGAGTAAGAAGATATCTCCGACGAGTGCACCGCACCAGGCCGGACTAACTGGCCCTGTTCTACGAAAGCGAGCACGCCCGGCAGAGCGTTTTTGATGATGCGGGCGCAGTCCTCGTATACTTCCCGACCGAGACCGATCGGATCCGGCACATCACGCCACACGGTAGTCCCAGGCTCTTCAAATTCACGAAGTAAGAATGTTTTTTCCGCGCTTTGTGGAAACAATGCTTGCATCGTCTCGAGGTGCGCGCCGGTCATTGCAAAGATGTGCGTGGCTTGATCGACCAGTGGTCCCGTCAGGGGCTGACTGCGTAGATCGCTGATGTTTGTATCTTGTTCTGCGCAAACTTCCACCGCGTAAACGCTTGGCGGTTGGCCACGAACCGCATGCACGCCTGCGGACGCGACCTCGATATCCTTCCGGTTGCCGATCAATCGGCGAAAAAGCCCTTCGGCGATCGGACTCCGACAAATGTTTCCTGTGCAGACAAAGAGGACGTTTTTCACGGATCAGATTGCGCAGAGGACGCGTTTATCAAACTAAAAGCGAACCTGCCCAAGTCAATTTCTGGTGATCCACGACGGCTGTTTCGCGAGTGATTTGTGGCTTCTCGCAGCGGCTCATTGCGGTTATTGTGACCACCATTCCATCGCTTTCCTTGCAATGAATGTCGAGACGCTGCGCCATGTGCCATTATTTGAGTCGCTCGATACAGCGGCGGCCCATCAATTGTGCGAGCTGCTCGAGAGTCTCGATTCCAAAGCAGGTGCGGTTCTTTTCCGCGCCGGCGACGAAGGCGACGCGATGTATTTGATTGAGGAGGGAAAGGTCCGTATTTGCGTGCGCGCGAAGGATGGACACGAGGTCACGCTCACCGAATTGCACCGTGGTGATTTTTTTGGAGAGATGGCCTTGCTCGATGGTAAGCCACGTTCCGCTGATGCGCGGGTTGCCGAGGACGCACGGCTGGCTGTGCTTTCGCGAGAGCATTTTCTTTCCTTTGTGCGCACCAATCCAAACGTCGCGCTGGAGATGCTGACAGCGCTTACCAATCGGTTACGTCATACAGATGAACTTTTACGGCACACTGCGACCCGGAATGTCAATGTCGAGGACGCGGCACACCTTACCCTTGCCGATCGTGCAGCCGATATCATCGCTGAATTTGGTGGCAGTTGGAAATTCATTTTAGCCGCGGTGTTCATGTTCAATGTTTGGGTATGGATAAATCTCTGGTTAGCTTGGATCGGCAAAATCGGCTTCGATCCATATCCCTTTCTGCTGCTGAGTACTGCCATTAACATGCTTTCCGTACTCCAGGCGCCGATCATTTTGATGTCGCAGAACCGGCAATCCCACAAAGACCGGCTACGCGCGGAAATCGATTATCAAGTGAATCTAAAGAACGAGCTTGCGTTGAATGAGATCCTGGAGCGTTTAAGAGCGCTCGAGCACAAGTACCAGCTGATAGACGAATTCGACATCAGCAAAGTTGAATGATCCTGCTGCGCTGCTCTTCTGGAACATCTCTGGCGCGAGGTTGCCGCGTTGATTGTGCTGATTATCGTGCTCTCGCGATTCCGTATGAAAAAGCTGCTTGCCAGGTTAATTTTGATTCCGACGCTTCTGATCACATTCGTGGGTTGTGCCGGTTCCGGTCCTAGTCCTGAACAGCAGGCGCGCGAGGCAGACCAACAGAAAGAGGCTGAGCGCCAGCAGAAAGAGTTTCGAAAAAGTTTGCCTCCAGTAACTAACCCGGGGCAGGGCTGGTAGACTAACCGCGTCAGTCGTCTTACCGCCGAAGGCGTTAGACATTCAAGTTTCGTCATTGAAACTCCGCTATGCGGGCGCGCTGGAAGCGGATCCGATATCGGCTGGAGTGGCTGGGGCTTGTCCTTGCCACAAAGCTGATTCCTTTGTGTTCGCGGAAGGCGTGTTATTACATCGCGCAGACAGCAGGGGCTTTGTTGAGCTTTGTTGACCGGCAGCGCTATCACGTGGCATTCAGCAATCTCGAGGTCGCATTTGGCGATCGGTTCTCGGCTCAAGAGCGACGAAAGATTGTCTGTGAGTCGTTTCAGCATTTCGCCCGGACCATGGTCGATCTGCTGTGGAGCCCGCGTCTAACCCAAGAAAACTTTTTCCGGTATATCGAGTTGGAGAATTTCGACGAAACAGCGCGCCACACAGGCCCTGAGCGCAGCCTGATGATTGCCTGCTATCACTACAGCAATTTTGAATGGCTCAGTCTGGCTTGTGGTTTTCTAGGGCTGAAAGGCACAATTATCTCGCAGGAATTCAAAAATTCGTCATTGGATCCAATTTTTAGAAGATTGCGAGAGCAATCCGGTCACGAACTTGTTCCACGCGAGCGCGGCATCACTCGGCTTTACAAAGTGCTTCGTCGAAAGGGCCGCACTGCGATGTTGGTTGATCTCACAGTTCCGCCGAGCCAAGGAGCCGTGGCAATCAATTGTTTTGGATTACAGACAAGCGTCACGTCGGCGCATGCGTGGCTGCACGAGCGAACCGGCGTTCCCATCGTTCCGGCGCACACTGAACCGCTGCCAGGCGGACGGTACCGGCTGGTGTTTCATCCAAAAATCGAAACGACCGTTGGAATGACAGCTCAGCAAATCGCGCAAGCATGTTGGGATTCATTTGAGCGTTACGTGCGCAACAACCCGGCACCGTGGCTTTGGATGTACAAATATTGGCGCTACAGCCCGGCGCATCCCGATCGACCGTACCCGTTCTACGCCAACTTCTATCGTCCGTTCGAAAACATGTTGGAAGCAAATAGAGCTGGCGCTAGCGACGAGGCAAAGTTGTAAGGACTTGCTGCGGAGAACCCGTCCGATCTCGGATAATGGTTGCGGCATTTTCAATGCGATCGCCCGGCTCATGCGTTTCAAGCTTGCGATACACGAGCCAGGCGAATAGTTGAAACACGCTGTGGAAGCGATTCGGCTTTTTAAGCTTCTCAACCGCGATCAACGCAACACATTTCTCGCTTGTTTTCTTGGCTGGGCGCTGGATGCATTCGATTTTTTTCTGTTGACGTTTGTGATCGTGCCGATGGCGCACGATTTCGGCACGAGCATCGCCGATCTCAGTTATGCGATCACGATCACACTAGCGATGCGCCCTATTGGCGCGTTCATCTTTGGGCTGCTCGGCGACCGCTTTGGAAGGCGGATGCCGCTGATGATCGATATCATTTTCTATTCCCTTATGGAATTGCTCACCGCGTTTTCGCCCAATTACACGGTGCTACTAATCTTTCGGGCGCTTTACGGAATCGGCATGGGCGGCGAGTGGGGTTTGGGGGCCTCGCTGGCAATGGAAACATTGCCCACTCAAGCGCGCGGACTGTTCTCGGGAGTTTTGCAGCAGGGATATGCTTTCGGTTATCTCTTGGCAGCAGTTGTTTATTGGATCGTTTTTCCGCTCTTCGGCTGGCGCGGTCTCTTCGTCGCAGGCGCGCTTCCAGCCGTCCTTGTCCTTTACATTCGCGCCCGTGTGCCTGAATCGCCCGTCTGGTTACGACAGCAGCACGTGATGGGTGATTTTTGGAAGCAGGCTTTTTTTGTCCTAAAACGCCACTGGGCGCTTTTTCTTTATGTGATTTTGCTGATGACGGCGTTCAACGCAATGTCGCACGGCACCCAGGACATGTACCAAACATTTCTCGGCGAACAACGCCACTACGATGTGACACAAAAGGCGACGACTGGAATCATTTACGCTGTCGGAGCAATCTGCGGTGGAACCATGATTGGTCACCTCTCGCAAACATGGGGACGTCGTCGGTCCATTGCTTTATGCTGCGGGCTTGGAATTGTGCTGATCCCGCTGTGGGTGTTTTCGCCAGGATACATGCTTCTGGTGATCGGTGGATTCGCCATGCAATTCATGGTGCAAGGCGCGTGGGGGATTGTGCCGGTGCATTTGAATGAATTATCGCCTGATGCTGTGCGAGGAACGTTTCCGGGATTTGCCTATCAACTGGGAAATCTCTTCGCGGCGAACACGGCCGTTGTGGAGGCACAGTTGGCACACTATTTCCACGATGCCAACGGGCATCCCGACTACGCAAAGGCGCTCGGCGTTTTCACCCTGGTCATTTTCGTGGTGCTAATTTTCCTCTCCGCGATTGGTCCTGAAAAACGCGGCAAGGAATTCTAGTGTTTGCGACCGATGTCTATCTTGAGCCCGGTGGGGCAATGCTACCGCTGGCGGGTTCCGTCGGCGGTCGTAATTGGGCGGCGATTTGAGGAGATGGCCGATAGACTCCTGAACCGTACCGCTGTTCAACGATTGCTTCGGCGATTCTGTCGGCGAGTAATTCCCGATATTCCCAGTCCCGCGCCTGGTTGGCTTCAGACCGGTTGCTCAAGTACCCGCATTCCACGAGAACAGCGGGACAGCTCGCAAGCCGCAGTACGCGAAAGTTCGCTGTGTGAATTCCGCCATTCGAGGAATTCGGGATACTCATGAGTTTCTGCTGGATCCGACTGGCCAGATCGTATGAAGCGCCGGAATGATAATAGGTCTCAAATCCGCGGGCCCGCCGTGTACGCGAATCGTTGAAATGGATGCTCACAAACACGGCGTTTTTCTGTTTATTTTCTATCGCCACGCGATTATTGAGCGGGATAAACACGTCCGAATCCCGGGTCATGATGGTTTTTATCTGTGACTCGCGCAATTTTTGATTGAGACGTTGGGCTACATCCAGCGCGACCATTTTTTCCGGTGGACCGTAGCGGCGATACGCACCGCTGTCTTTCCCGCCGTGACCGGCATCTACGACTACAGTATTGAACGTTTTGCTCGTATTCTTAACGTTGGAAGTTCCGACAGTGCTGCAAGCCGCTAACGAGGCGACAAACGCAAGTATAACAATACGAATAACCAGACGCGGCATTCTCATGTAATAGCAAAAACCGACACTCCATCAAATGTTGCGATCAAACTGGAAGGAGTAGAGCTGAATAATTGTCAATGATTCGCATGTTTCCAATATCGCGTATAAAATGCACTTGTGTTTTGCGCTACTGCGCTTAATCCCTTAGCACTCTTATGATGATCCGATTTGCATTCCTTCCATTACTGCTGGCACTGAATTTTTCCATGTGCAAAAAGCAACAAGCTGTCACGGAAAAGCCGCAACCTGCTGGTAGTGCTGCGCCTGCAACCTCAGGTGCCACGGCTGCACCCGTTGTTGCGGCAACTCCCAAGATCAAGAAGCCGGTCGTCGATCAAACGGCACAGGTCATAATTTTTTGTTATCACCGCCTGGTGGACAAGGTCCGTTATCCGGGCACTGAGATTACGCCAGCTGCGTTTGAAGCGCAGATGAAAGAACTGAAGGACAAGGGTATCACAGTGATCTCAATGCAGGACTTGCTGGCATGGAAGCGGGGCGAAAAAAATATACCGCCACGTAGCGCCATAGTTACTTTCGATGACGGCTGGAAATCGCAATATGAAGTGGGGTGGCCGATCATGAAAAAATACGGCTATCCCTTTACACTATTCATCTACACCGAGGGCGTGGCCGGCGGCCATCTTGGTGGCGGGCAGGCGATCACGTGGGAACAGCTCGCTGACTTGCGCGATAACGGTGTGGACATTCAGGCACACTCGGCTACTCACCAGGACTTGCGCGAAGGGCACACCGTCATGGTCATTGATGCCAATGGCAAACGAAGCAAAAAGAAGCTAACCGGGGCCGATTATGAAAATTGGGTCAAAAATGAAGTCGTTGGTTGCAAGGACCTGCTCGAACAGCGACTCGGCATCAAAGTGAATTGCTATGCGGTTCCATTCGGAAATTACAATGAGCACGTGAAGGAACTCGCACGAAACGCTGGTTATGAAGCCATGTTTACAGTCTACGGCCAGCCGATCACGTTTACTTCGCCGATGGATTCGATCGGGCGCTACGCGATCGAAGCGAATAAACCGAAAGTCTTTGCTGACGCAGTGAACATGATCGGTGCCTCCAGCGGGGGCGGCACAGCCGTAGCCGAAGTCGGTGCGAAAGATCTGACCACACAACCAGCAGACGGCGATACGGTGCGCACCGCCACACCTCTCATAAAAGCGAACCTCAGCAGCATCGGGCAGATCGAACCTGGCAGTGTCCAAATGCGAGTGAGCGGTCTCGGCCTCGTTCCGGCTAACTTCGATCCGAAAACCGGCACGGTGTCGTATCAAGTTCCGCAAAAGCTGCGGGACAAAACTTGCACCGTAATCGTCAGCGCCAAATCCGAGGGCAAAAAAGTCGAAACACATTGGACCTTCGGACTCGAAGAAGCTTCGGCTACGGCTGCGAGCTCGCCCGCGGCAGGCGCTAAAAAATAATCGCGAGATCACTTGGTGGAACGTGTTGTGCTCAACACGTTGACACTGCGCTTCACCCGTGAAAGTCAGACTGTTTTCGAAACGCCGATTCACCTTGTGACCCAACATGTTTTCGCAACTTAGCGACAAGCTTCAGGAGATTTTCAAAGACCTCCGAGGACACGGTGTTATCAGTGAATCGAACGTCGACGCTGCATTGCGCCAGGTTCGCATGGCGCTCCTCGAAGCGGATGTTGATTTTCAGGTCGCCAGAAAATTCATCGCTCGCGTAAAAGAAAAGGCTCTCGGGGAAAACGTACTTCGCAGCATTACGCCGGGTCAGCAGATCGTAAAAATTTTTCACGATGAATTGACGTTGCTGCTTGGCGGCGACGCTGAGCCGCTTCGCTTGCAAGATGAAACGCGCATTTTGATCGTCGGGCTTAACGGCTCGGGCAAAACAACCTCGGCTGCTAAATTGGCGTTGCTGTTAAAGAAGCAAGGTCGCATGCCGTCTCTGGTGGCGTGCGATCTACAACGGCCGGCGGCGATACAACAACTTGCGACCCTGGGAAAGCAGATCGACGTCCCGGTTCATGTCCCAAATCCGGGGGAGAAAAATGTGCAGCGTGTTGCCGCCGCTGTGCTTGGCACAACGCAGGGAACAGTGGCGCCGCATGTGCAGATCTTCGATACGGCGGGCAGACAGGAAATCGACGAAGCGCTTATGAACGAACTCAAAGCGCTTAAAGAGCTTGTCCAGCCGCACGAAATTCTGCTCGTTGCAGATGCGGCCACAGGGCAGCAAGCGGTGAGTGTGGCGCGCGGCTTCGATGCTGCTTTGTCGATCACAGGAATTATTCTGACGAAACTTGATGGTGACGCCCGTGGCGGTGCGGCCTTGTCGATGCGCGAGGTCACGCACCGACCGATCAAATTCGCAGGCACGGGCGAAAAACTTGATCAATTTGAGCTTTTTATTCCGGAGCGGCTCGCGGGCCGGATACTTGGGATGGGCGATGTCGTGACTCTGGTCGAAAGAGCTGCTGAAGCCGTGGAGTTGGAAGACGCTGCCAGGCTTGAGCGGAAACTCCGCACTGCTTCCTTCGATTTCAATGATTTCCTGGCGCAGTTCAAGATGATGCGCCGAATGGGACCACTGGAGAATATCCTTGGCATGTTACCCGGAATGAGTAACGTGCAGGGCCTCTCCGTTGACGAGAAGCAGCTCAAGCGCACCGAAGCGATCGTGCTTTCGATGACAAAAGAAGAGCGGACGCGCCCCGAGATTTTGAACGCCCGGCGGCGCCAACGCATCGCGCGCGGCAGCGGTTCCACCGTCACCGAGGTAAACGATTTACTGCGGCGCTTTGATCAGATGCGGAAGCTGATGAAGAACGCAGGAAAGATGAAAAAAATGATGGCGCAAATGGCGCGAATGAGAAGTTAATTCACCATGGCAGTTTCAATTAGACTACGCAGAGAAGGCACGAAAAACCGGCCGTACTACAGGGTCGTTGTCGCCGACAGCCGCAGCCCGCGTGACGGGAAATTCATCGAGATTATCGGTACGTACGATCCAAAACAAACTGGTCAAAACAGTTCGTTCAATATTGAGCGCGCCGAGTACTGGATCAGCAAAGGTGCGCAACCGTCGGACACTGTACGCAGCTTGATCAAGAAACAAAAAAAGGTAGTTACTGTCGAACCAGCATCGGAAGCCGCCTCCATGGCAACAGCACCAACTGAAAACAGTGCGTCTCCTGCCACAGAAGATACGGCAAGCTGAGTCATCTCTCTGAAGCTGTAGCGTGCGTTGTCAGCGCATTCTCGTTCCGCCGCCTGGTAATCCGCTGGGGACAGGGGACACTACTGCCGGAGCTATTGTGCGAAGGCGCATTCGTGGTTAGTCTTTTGCCGGATGCGAGAATTTCTCGAGTTCATTATTCGCGAGCTGGTAGAATTTCCTGACGACATGGTGCTTACGGAAATTCCTAATGGCAGAACGATCACGTTTAAGTTACAGCTTCGACGCGGCGATGTCGGCCGTGTCATTGGCAGGTCCGGTCAGACCATCCACGCGATTCGTGCCTTGCTGGCCAGTTCTGCAGCACGTCACGGCCAACGCGCCGTGCTCGAGATTGTGGAATAGCTCTGTAGCGTCTGTGCCAGACGCCACGGCGTTTCGCAGCCGTAACGGTTGCGAAGCAACGGCCGGGCTTTCAAACGGCGTACATTTTGAATATTGGACGTTGGGCGTTGGGCGTTCGACGTTTTCGTTCCAATGAGAATCGACATAGTCACATTGTTTCCTGAGATCTGTCGCGCTCCTCTGAATGAAAGCATCATGAAGCGGGCACAAGAGAAGCGAATCGTCGATCTACACATTCACAATCTTCGCGGTTGGACGACCGACAAACATCACGTCGTCGATGACGCGCCGTTCGGCGGAGGCCAGGGGATGGTCATGAAACCCGAGCCGATCTTTGCGGCCGTGGAAGATCTGAAGAAGCAAACGCCCAACACAGAGCAATCGGCAATCGGCAATCTAAAATCGAAAATTCTGTTAATGTCACCTGCAGGACTTCGGTTCGATCAACAGATGGCGCAGCAGCTTTCACAAGAGTCCCATCTCATAATCATTTCCGGACATTACGAAGGAGTTGATCATCGCGTGATCGAACATGTGGTTGATCTGGAGATCTCGATCGGCGATTACGTGCTTAGCAACGGCGCCATTGCCGCGGTCGTTTTGGTTGATTCAATTGTACGTCTATTGCCGGGAGCGCTTGGCCATGAGCAATCGGCCGCGGACGACAGCTTCAGCAACGGTCTTTTGGAAGCGCCGCAGTACACCCGGCCAGCCAACTTTCGTAATTGGAAAGTTCCGGAGGTTTTGCTTTCCGGAAATCACGCAGAAATCGCGAAGTGGCGTGAAGAGCAGGCAATCAAGCGCACCCGTGACAATCGGCCGGATTTACTGCGATAACCCAGGCAGCATGTCATCCCGAGCGCAGCGAACTGAAGCGCAGTCCAAGGATCTCGTAACAACAACTTGAGGTTCTGCCGCAGGGTTTGATTCGCTCAGGTCCGGTTCGCTTGGCCTTCGGCCTTCCCGTCCATGTCGCGGCTTCGCCGGCCGCTCCGTTCTCGACCTCGCGAAGAATGACGCGGGAATTAAAAGTACGCAGTCAATCTCGGACCCGCCCCATAACGACGGACGCGTTGATACCGCCGAAGCCGAATGAATTGCTCATCACGTAATTCAACTCAGCGGGCCGGCCGCGGTTTGGCACTACGTCGAGGTCGCAGGCTGGGTCGGGATTTTGATAATTGATGGTCGGCGGAACCCATTGCCGATCCAACGAAAGTGCGCAAAGCGCCGCTTCGATTGCACCGGTCGCACCGAGCGGATGCGCATAATACCCTTTGGTCCCACTGACAGGAATACGCGCTGCATGATCGCCGAATACTTGTTTAATCGACGCTGTCTCGGCTCTGTCGTTGAGCTGTGTCGAACTGGCGTGTGCGTTGATGTAATCGATCTGATCCGGTGCCAATTGCGCGTCCGCCAGCGCGTCGCGCATCGCGCGAATGCACGATTCGCCACTTGGCAGCGGTGTGGTCATATGAAACGCGTCGTTGTTCAAGCTGTAGCCCAGCACCTCCGCATATATCTGTGCGCCGCGAGCGCGTGCGTGTTCGAGTTCCTCGACGATAAGCGAGGCGCCGCCTTCGCCCATGACGAATCCATCTCGCAAGGCATCAAATGGACGACATGCCAAAACCGGATCGCCTGCCCATCTGCTCATTGTTTTAATGATGTCGAATGCACCAATCGTGATTGCTGTCAGCGGCGCTTCGGCTCCGCCGGCCACGACTACATCTGCAAAATCGTCGCGAATGTAACGCAATGCTTCGCCAACCGAGACCGTGCCACTGGCGCAACTGTTTGAATTTGTCGTGCCGACGCCGCGAAAGCCGAATTCGATTGCAATATTCGAATGCGCCGAACCACCGAAGACTTGAACAGCAAGAGTGGGTTGGACGCCGCGCGCGCCCTTTTTGAGATATCTGATGTATTGCTCCTCGGCTTTGCAAACGCCGCCGAGGGCTGTGCCGAAGCTAACGCCTACTCGCTCGAGCGGGTTTTCGCGAGAATAGTCGATGCGCGCGTCCGCCAGCGCGAGCTTTGCAGACACCACTGCGAACTGAGCGTAACGATCCAGCCGTTTCAGGCGGTGCGGTGAAAAGTGTTCTTCGGCGTTCCAGTCGCGAATCTCGCCCGCACATCGCACATGAAACACGCTCGAATCGAAGCTTGTGATGCTATCGATACCGCTCTTTTCTGCGAGGATTCCATGCCAAAACCGGTCAACGCCGGTGCCGATGCATGTGATCGGTCCGATGCCGGTAATCACTGCACGCCTTCGGTCCTGCCGCGCCGTACTCTTTGGCGTAGGCAAACTCATGCGGGCACCTTGTCTGCCTTCGCCTCCACATAAGCTTTCATGCAGCGCAATGTTTTATTCGCGACATTACAGATGAAAAAATCGCCTATGATTGGATTCACGAGCGGCGCGAGCACGGGAATTCGAAACTGCAAATCATGTAAGATCGTCACCAGCACACCGTCCGGCGTATCGGAAAACGTCCAGACCACTCGCATGCCTTTGGTCCAGGCTTTTAAATGATGAAAATGAATTTCCAAGTTATCTCGATCGACGGTTTGCTCGGATGTCCATGAAATGGGAATTCCAGAGCGTCGCGCGGCCATCACTACAACATTCCGATCACGTCCGCGCTCCAAAAAATGAATGTAGCGATAGTGAGGAAGAATCTTTGGCCATAACTCCAGGTCCGCTGCTGTTTCGAAAATCGCGGTTTTCGGCGCACGCATGAGAATGGAATTCGTTTTGTGCATCAAATTTGGGTTTACCAAGAATTCAAACCACGCGGTTTATCGTTGTTGCGCGGTTTATAACGATCCCCAATCCTTCCTCGAAAAGCGCTGAGGGGAAAGGGGAAAATCGTCACGTCTTGGAGGACGCCAACTTTTCAAAACCTCGTCCCTGCGTCGCTCGATGAGGCGCGTCCGTTTATTGCTAGCCCCGAACGGTCCGGTTGTTTAGTCGACCGTTCGGGGCTTTTGCGGGTTAGGGCGGTCAACCGCGGCCGTGTCTGGCGTGATCTGCCGCTCGTGCCAATTCGGTCATATATGCAAAAAACGCTGGCGATTGGCCAATAAACAGACCCATATCGGTTAGAAACTGGAGTGTTCCCATGGCAACACCTTCCGTCCTGGTCGGTCGAATAATCGAAACAATCGGGAGACTTCGATCGAGGAACGGGCACGGCTCTGGCATGATCAGGCTCTTGTTCAGGAGTTCATCGTTCACTTCCAGATCAGGAAATGTGACAGACACACCAGTCACCGGATCAACGGCAGTCAATGGCGGTGCGTTACCTGCCTTATCCGACCACGTTTGAAAGTGCATGGTCTCGGTAGGTCCGATGCTTAGCAAGATCCGCAGGACTTCCGGGTGAGTCGCCCTGAGTGCCAGCGAGGGATATAGGCTGTTGCCACCTTGTTCGATGGTTGGAAAATGGAAAGCCGCCGTGTTCGCGATCGCCTGCAGGAAGTTAGCATCTGATGTGTCCGCATCGGTCCTGGGGATCGCGGTGTGCTGATTCACTCCTAAAGTCGGTACTGCCTGCGGAAAGACGTGGTTTGGATCAAGATCCGGGTTATGGCTGTCGTCGCGGTACCTCGTCCACCAGCTGGTATCAACTGTAAGTTGCGTCAGATTGGTCAGCCGGTGTCCGATCAAAGCTGTGTTTACTCCGGTCGCTGTGCTGCCCATCAGAGTGCGAAACGGGTCGAGATCTGCAGGAGGTGCTCCTTTGGAGGCCAAATATGCATTTAGGAACGTATGATGCGTGATCTCATCATCAGTGTTGTCATGGATGTATATAGCCATGTCCTCATCGAGTACCTCAATAGCCTCAGTGTAGGGTTCATTGCCGGTTCCGCCGGGGACTTCAGGATCCTGAACGCCGCCGAGTTCATTGTATTGGATCCAAAAGTCTGCCTCGAGAAGTTCCAACGCCGCAGGGAACCGGAGCAGTGCCGCGTCCCCGGGTGTGAGGCCGCCGCGGATTGCCGATGCCGTGCCGGTACCGCCCAGCAGGCCCACGCCAATTGTTCCCGCCCCAGCAGCGAGTGATCTGCGAAGAAACGCACGACGACTGAAACTTCGCCGCCGAGCGTTGGCTTTCTTCTTCAACTCATTAGTTAGCGGACCGTTTGCGGTGTTCATAGGATCGGTTACTCCGGGATTGGTTGTTTTCATGACTGTAGCATCGCACCACTTAACAGCTTAGGATGTTCCTGATAAGTAACACGCTTGTTACCTCTCGAGCGCGACAACGCGTTGTGTGCAACCCAGCTACATTGAATAACTGATGTTATGTTCCGGGTAACATGTGAGGCGACACCTTACATAAGACTTCGCTTATACCTCACTCGATTCCGTACTCGACTTGTCTGGAAAGGCTGTAATGGATAGGTTATCACGAAAAAGAGGTCGAAAAGAAGAGCCATCGATATGACGAAGCGGGCACGGCTAGAGACAAAAAGCTTATGCAGTTCGTGGAACTGCGAGTTCGTTAGAATTGGATTTTTTGACCGCAGGACGCGATGAATGACAACAGCAGCTCGATTAAAGGCCGCGTTCCGGGGCCGTGTCTCGCGCTGCTGCTAGAGAGTGACAGATCCTTAAGAGCGGAACGCGCCTATTTTACATGGCGGGCGTCGTCCCACCTGATGGCGGCGCGAAGCAATTCGGTCAACGATGTAACTCCGAACTTTTCTTTCGCTCGCGCGCAGTAGGCCTGAACGGTTTTTAGACTCAGATTCAAATCGCTCGCAATTTCTGAAGGTGTGCGGCCTTGTCCGAGCAACTGAAAAATTTCCAGTTCGCGGTCGCTCAAGCGTTCCACCGGCGAACTGGCAGACCGGCGTGCGGAGGAAAGTCGCAAAGCCATTCTGTTGACAATCCGTTCGCTAACATAAGTGTCGCCTCCCAGAACCCGTCGGATGGAGGCAAGCACACTTTTGCTGGTCTCATGTTTCATGACGTAACCTCGTGCGCCGGCACGCAATGCACGTTCGGCATATAAGGCTTCGTCGTGCATGGAGAGAACAACTACTGCGAGTTGTGGGAACTGTTTTGTCAGGTTTTTGACCAATTCCAATCCTGATTCGTTTGACAGAGAGATATCAATGATGGCGACGTCTGGGTGCTCCCTTGTAATTCCGTCGATAGCTTCAGCTGAATCTTTCGCTTCACCGCACACGACCAGATCACTTTGGCTGTTAATGAGATTTGTAAGCCCCTCCCGAACCAGCGGATGATCATCAACTATGAATACGCCGTGCTTACGTGCCATCGTTCCCGAAGAAGTACCGGAATTCATCAGATTAAATCAGTCTCATTTGGGATTCAGACTGGCGTGACTCGACATGTGGCGATCGTCCCTTTGCCGTCGTTTCGCCGAATATCGAAGCTCCCACCACTGAGTGCCGCCGCATGACGCATAAGATGAAGCCCGAGCCCTTCCGATCGCATGTTGTCCGGAATTCCGACTCCGTCATCAACGACTGAAAGACAAAGTTCGGGGCCATCCATGGTCAGCCGAATATCAATGTGACTGGCAGCAGCATGTTTGACTGAGTTTGTCACCGCCTCTTGTGCTATTCGATACAATTGGTTCGCAACAGTGGAATCGTGGATAGGAATTAACTCATCGCCATGCAACACGCAATTAATGCCGGACTGTTCGCTAATCGTCTCAGCCATGTTCTGCAATGCAACAACCAAACCTTCGGCCCTGAGTTCCGGCGAAAAGAAACCACGGGCAAGATTGCGGGTGAAGTCGATTCCTTCTTCAAGGCATTGCACTAATCTCTCTGCATCGCTCGCTTCGGGACAGTATCGCGCCGCGAGTTTTTCCTTCAAAACTTGAGCAGCGAGAGCCGTTCCAGTGAGATGCTGCCCAAGCTTGTCGTGGAGATCGTGGCCTAGCCGTCGCCGTTCACGATCCGCCACTTGTGCGATCTCTTGATCGAGTCGTCGCCGCTCAACCATTTCGCGCTCGTACGCTGCCGTCCGCTCGTCGACCCGTCGATCGAGTTCCCGAACGAGAGTTCCTAACTTAGATACCAGGCCGGCAAAAAGGACGTAGGAGGCGAAAGCCATTCCAATATTCCAAAAACCGGTAGCTGGAATCCCAGATGCGACATCCGCAAGGACCCATGTCGTTACGCAAATAACTACCATCATGATCCCGAATCCGAAATTGCCGAACCATGCGGCCAACGCGATCGGTAGAAAATAAAAGAGAAGCATGGAGTGCTCGTACCCCGTCACGTAGTCGACATATCCGATTATGCCAGCGAGGATCAGACAGACGATGGCCAGCGATGTCCGCGAAATGCTGAGACGATAATAATTCCGCAGGTTAGCTATTGCTATCTCGAACACGGATCGGCGCATGGTTGCCGCAGGGCTATTCATTTACCCTTATTATTATCTGGAACAAACGAAGTATTGATAAATTGGCGATGACGCACCGGCAACTGCAAAGCCATTTTGAACGTGTCAGACGAGGCCCTACATAAAACTTAGGGTGAGATGCCTGATAGACAATTTGCGTGCGTTCCGCAAAAAGAAGGGGAGCGGCGACTGCGAGTCTGTGAGTGGTTGGTGTCGGAGAGGCGGTTCCGGATCAACACCGTGCTGATTCATTGAACACCGGCTGGGTTAAAGTCCCCGTCAAATTCCCGGCCCTCGCAGTCGTAGGCTGGGAGCAGGGATTGCGCGAAAACGGCTGGGCCGGGCGGTAGTTATTGCGGGCGAAAGAATGCAGACCGGCGCTGGACAGCTTCTGTTCCTGCAGTGGCGAAACAGTTGTAAATACTAAAGCTTGGTGCCACCAATGCCGGCCGGACGTGGTGCGCTTGCCTCAGGCGCGAGATGATGTGTGCGAAGATGAAACACGCCTAACGAGTTGATCGCCCGCACCGTCGACATAGCATCGCACGGAAACAAGGCGGGCGGTGTTCTTGACGCTTTGCCTAACCACTAGAACACCGCCCTGGCACTTCGGAACTCGTGCGGAGATCTGCAGAAGTGCTATTCGGTAGACCTAGGTGATCCTACCTAAGAAAGTCAAGAATATTCAGCGGACCGGCTTCAATAAGATTGCTGGGGCTCACAGAAACCCAGCGAAAACTCTCTGCGCATCATCGGTCGCTGGCTGGCCGCGCGTTTATTCCTTGAATGAAAACAACGGTCCAAGTTTTCCCAGACGCTCAATCGAGCTCGCTTACTTTTTCACTGCTCGGCGGAAAGGTTCTCGAGATCACAACATTGTCGAAACTGCAAGGGCTCACGATCGAGGACGAGGATCCGCAAGCAGCAACCCAAATCGCCTCCATCCTTCGCCGTTTTCTTCCCGCGTTGCAGCCACAGAATTCCCTAGCGATTACTCTGGCCACCGAGACAGCGAAGGCCGACTCAGCGGAGCGGTAGTGAGCGAGGTTTGATCCGGCCCATCCTTGGTAATGGTCCTGCGATTCTCAACAGCATTCAATGAAAGACCAAATATAATGCCCAGGAAAGTAACCCGACCAATATGCTCAAGAGCACGCCCGCGAGCAGGCCGTAGCCGACTACTGTCGCACGTCCAATTTCAAGATCGCGACGCATTTTGCTGACGGGATACCATGCACCCTTCGTACCCTGCCTGAATTCATCGGTCACTTTGAGATTACCGGCCCTCCACATGCTTTGGATTTGCCAGAACGTAAAGGGACCGCTCTCCTTACCATCGCTGCGAATCCAATAAAGCTTCGGCGCTATTGGGATCATTGGACTTTCAGTTTCATCACTGGATGAATTTCCCAAACAGCGTAGTCCGGCATGTATTTGCGACGGTTCCCTTGTTCTTTCGGTGCATGGCCTACGTCCCAGTACGCTTTCCCAATAACTGTAATGACAGGAGATTGACCGAATTTCAGCGTCTTTGCAGAGCCAGTGTGAAAAGGAAACCGTGTGGTAGTCCAACTAAAGACAGTTGTGCGAATCTCACACCACTGCGGTTGTGCTGGTATTTCGCAAACAACGACGCCTGGTTTATCACCAGTCGCATCGTGCAGCGCAATATGTAGGTCGCCGTCTTCTTCGACTTTCAGTTCAACAATGCGGCCTGTAAGTGCAAACCACTTGTTTTCAATCTCCGTGCGGTCTGATTGCATCGTTATAGGCGCGTCTGGGCCGGGCCAACCGAACATATCGGATGGCGTGACGCCTTGAATTGCGCTCGCGTCTGTCGGCGGAAGCGAGGCATCGGTTTTAACTGACCACAGCGCCTCGCCGTAAGCATCGTGACAGTACACGGCGAATCACAGGTCACTTGTTCCGGGCCAGCCACTGCCGTGCTGCAAAATAACGCGGCAATAATGAATGGTGTTGGATACTTCATTCCGGCCCGTTCCATATCATTTTGTCGTTGCTGGGTGGAGAACAAAAGAGGCACAATTCCTCGCATATGAAAACGACAGCCCCAATTCTCATCATACTTTCAGTCATCGCTATTGCTTTTTTACCCGCAACAAAGGCAGTGAGCCCGCCACCCGACGGAGCCTATCCAGGCGGCAACACGGCGGAAGGGCAGAACGCTCTTTTGAATCTTACCACCGGTGGATTCAACACGGCTGTCGGTTGGCTTTCACTCAGGGGCGATATGGCTGGCGCATTTAACACAGCGATTGGCGCGGCGACGCTCGTTCTCAACACCGGAAATGAAAACACAGCCGTTGGGGTTGGAGCCCTTCTGAGCAACGGCTCTGGATTCAATAACACAGCAATCGGAACGCTCGCGTTGTTTAGCAATAGCGGCGGTTATCAAAACAACGCGTTCGGCACGGCAGCACTGAACCACCACATGACCGGAAGTTATAACATTGCTGTTGGGGGATTTGCTTTATTCACTGACCAGACCGGTGCACAAAATAATGCGATTGGCGACAGTGCGCTGTTTTTGAACGTCAGCGGTGGCAGCAACACCGCTGTGGGGGATTCGGCGCTCCTCGCCAGCACTGGCAATCTCAACACGGCGCTAGGCGCGTCGGCTGGGAGCAACGTTACGAGTGCCAATAATGTGATCTGTATCGGCGCTGCAGGTGCGGATCTGGATAATAGTTGCTATATCGGCAATATCTACGGCGCTACGATCGACCCCGCCACTGCCACCATTGCAGCCATTGATTCCACTGGAAAGCTGGGCACGACCGCTTCGGCGCGGCGTTTCAAGCGCGATATTGAGCCGATGGAGAAGGCCAGCGACGCGATTTTGTCGCTTAAGCCAGTAATCTTCCATTACAAGAGCGATACTAAAAATACGCCATGTTTTGGCTTAATCGCCGAGGAAGTAGCTGCGGTAAACCCGGACTTGGTGGTGCGCGATAAAGAAGGACAGCCTTACACTGTGCGTTACGATCAGGTTAACGCAATGTTGCTCAACGAGTTCCTCAAAGAGCACCACAAAGTCGAGAAGCAAGACTGCAAGTTGCAGGAACAGGGAGCGATGATCGCACGCCAGCAAAAGCAAATTGAAGCGCTCATTGCCGGTCTCCAGAGAGTGAGCGCACAGCTTGAACTGAGCAAAGCCGCACCACAAACAGTTCTGAACAATCAATAGCAACTGAGCCGGTGAAGCCTTGGGAAATCATCGCCGACAATCTTCATGATGCCGGTTGGAGTTTGGGCTCGGTCGCAACCGTGGATCGCGAAGGGCGAACGATCTGGATTGTTGACGCACATGGCTACGGAAGCGCTTCATTGTGAAGGGCGACGAAATGTTGACTGCATTTATGGAACTGCAAAGGGCGATACATGAATTCGCGGTGAGTTTCGTCTCGTAAGTATTCCGACTCGCAGCGAGCTTACATGCACACAAATCGCGGAGCGGCTGGCGTGTCCGGCGAAGCCCTGCACAGAAATTAGGCGACGCCTGACTATACAAGGGCCAACCGTTTTTCGTAAGATACTTCCCATCAAACCGATCTGAAATCAGGCGGAGGAGTTCTTTCCCGCTAGCTTTCTTCGGCTGCTCCGGATCTCCACGACTACCCAGAATAAACTTAGCGGGGAGAAGAAAGGAAGACACCATGGCTCCATTGATTGATCTCAAAAAGGCAACTCTGCCAATCGTCATCACTGTTATGCTTGTCTGCTTTGCGCGTTTACAACAAGCGCAAGCAGTCAGTCCAGCACCGGACGGAGGCTATCCGGGGTTCAACACGGCAGAAGGGCAGAAGGCTCTCTTTAGCCTCACTACCGGCTCTGGAAACACAGCCGTTGGTTGGTTTTCGCTCTGGGGCAACACAACAGGCAGCTTCAACACTGCTACTGGCGTGGGAACGCTCCTTTTCAACACCGCAGACGAAAATACGGCAGTTGGCGCTGCCGCGCTTTTACGCAATACCACCGGCTCCTCCAACACAGCGGTTGGAGCGACCGCCCTCTTTCAAAACACCGCCGGTGCTGCCAACACGGCCCTCGGGGCTGGAGCGCTTTTAAGTAACACTACCGGCAATGCCAACACCGCCGTAGGTACAGCTGCGCTCGAGTTCAACACCATGGCTAACTCCAACACAGCCCTCGGTCACGACGCGCTCTTTTTCAACACCATCGGCGACGGCAACACCGCCAGTGGTTCGGGCGCGCTTACTCAAAATACTACTGGGAATGATAATACGGCCAACGGCGCGACTGCGCTCTTGGGTAACACCACCGGCAGTAACAACACGGCCATGGGCGTCGGGGCGCTCTTTAGCAACTCAACCGGCGGCAACAATACGGCCTACGGTTTTCAAGCGCTGGCGAACAACACCACGGGCTCGTTCAACATCGCCTTGCAGGGGGGTTTTCACCTCACCACAGGCGACTTCAATATCGATATTGGCAGCGACGGAGTTGCTGGCGAGGGCAACACCATTCGCATTGGTGATGGATGCTGCCAAAGCCAGACCTTTATCGCCGGAATTTCCGGGACAGCTGTTACGGGTTCAATCGTTGTGGTAAATGGGGACGGCCAGCTGGGCGTGGCCCCTTCCTCGGCGCGTTTCAAGGAGGAGATCAAGCCGATGAATAAAGCGAGCGAAACGATCCTTAAGCTGAGACCGGTGGCCTTTCGATACAAGCCGGAGCTCGATCCGGAGCGTGTCCAGCAGTTTGGCCTGGTGGCAGAGGAAGTGGAAAAGGTCAGTCCTGATTTGGTAGTGCGTGATAAGGAAGGAAGACCGTACACCGTTCGCTACGACGCAGTGAACGCGATGTTGCTCAACGAGTTTCTCAAAGAGCATCGGGCGTTTGTAGAAGAGCAGCGCCAAGTGCAGGAGCAGAGCGCGACTATTGTGCACTTGGAACGTCAAATTGAAGCGCTGGCTGCGGGCCTACAGAAAGTGAGCGCACAGCTTGAAACGACCAAACCTGCGCCGCAAGTGGTCAATAATCCCTAAAGCCGCCCGCATTTTTGAAACAATCAGCCGTCACGGTTCACCGCGTGGCGGCTTTTTGTTTTACGCCGTAGCACTCACCACTCTTTGAAGTCGCCGGCCTGTTCGAGCATCTCAACAACCGCGCCTGTTTCATCCAACACCTGAATCACCGCACGCTGCGAGCGCGAATTGAATTTCGCGTAACCGACGGCAGCCGAGGCATCGAGATACCACAACCGGGCGAATGCCAGTTGATCACTGATTAGATCAACGCCGCGTTTGTCTTTGCGCGGGCGGACTTCGTAAGCGTGCATAGGGAACCGTGGAGGCGTTAGCTGCGCTTGCTTAGTTCATTCGTCTCCCATTGGTTCGCGATACAACCTTGGAGGCTTGGCTGTCTGCTGTAGCTGATTAATATGCTTCGCAAAATCCTCATGGAACCAATGCGACCGTAAACGCCACCAACCCTGAACTCCCGGATATCCGTTGAGTTCGTTCATGGCCGCTTCCCACCCATACCACACGCGTGCATCCAGATGCCCCTCCAAGTGTCGATAATAGGCTTCCTCCCAGAGTCGAAACAGCGCTTGCATCACTGTACCGAAGCCTACGAGGTCAGCGCCTTCGAGAGATTCAAAGTCGTAGAGACCGCGATAATACAGTTCTCTTAGATTCTGATTGTCTGCGAGTTGTTGAGACCACCGAATGAAGATGTCTGTCATCGAATGCCTCGAAGCTAGTTGCGTCGCGTGAGCACTACTGCGGACTTCCCTCGCCAAATAAATTAACGAAACGACGACGGCAATTGCGCCGACGATTTGGCCGATTGCACTAATCGCTTCCCAATTCACGGCATGATTCATGTCATCGCGCCAGATATTCAATCACAGTGCGCCGTGAGTCGTAAAGCGTGGAGAAATTGTTGATGACTCATCATGGCTGGAAGCATTTGCCAGTCATGCGGCGAATCAAAAACAATTCTAGCGCGGTTCTAGCGACGGGAAACGTTCACCACTCTTTGAAATCGCCCTTGTGCTCGTGCGTCTCGATCGCATTGCCGCATGATCGTAAACGTGGATCACGGCAGGATGTGAGCGGCTGTAAAAAGTAGCTTCAGCCGCGAACTCGAACTGGCCGGGCAGCCCCTACTGTCCAGGCGGGCGAAACTTGACCGTCTGGACCTTCTTGGTGGCTTCGTCAGCCTCCTCTGGCGTTATCAGTACTGTTGTTCGCGGCCTCACGGCGCCGGTGGCGCTAATGGCCAACACCAAGGTTGCTGCGTCCACGTTACTCGGCAGATCCACAATCGTTACGTAGTCGTCGGCCCCAAAGGCAAAATAGTAGGCTTCCAGTCGCCCACCCATTCCTTTGATTGCTTGCTCGGCAGCCTCGCGGCGTTTCGAGCCGCCTTCTTTGAGCACCCCCTTCAAACCTTGCTCCGTATATGATCCCTGAATCAGGTATTTTGGCATTTGCTCGCTCCTTTCCAGCGTTATATCCAGTTTACGCTACGGCGCGACACGAGCCGCATCAACTCGCTCGCATCGTAGTTACCACTCTTTGAAATCGCCCAGCCTGTTCGTGCGTCTCAAACACCGCACTGCTTTCGTCCAACACGCGAATCACCGCACGCTGCGAGCGCGAATTGAATTTTGCGTAACTGACAGCAGCCGCGGCGTCGCCATATCACAACCGGCCGAATGCCAGTTGATCGCTGATTAGATCAACGCCGCGCTTGTCTTTTCTTGGGCGAACTTCGTAAAGGTGGTGCATAAGCTCGCTTCTTTGGGCGGACCAGTAGCGGGTTCGTGCGGCGGCGAGGAGGGGATTTCCTGGACTTTCCCGCGGATGATTCCTGCGATGCGGAGCTTAAACTCCTCGATCGTTTCGACGGCGCGCTGTTGCTTTGTTGTCATAAATCCGTCATAAATACTGGCCGATCCTGCCTTTGCCACCTAGGTAACAGGGTGTGGAGCCTACGGGATTCGAACCCGTGACCTCCTCAATGCCATTGAGGCGCTCTACCAACTGAGCTAAGACCCCGGCCGAAAGATCTGAGAGTGTAAATTTCAGATTGCGAATTGCAACTTGCCGAAACAGGTGAACTAACTGCCTTATGAAAATCCGGATCAGCGCATATTCTGGCCGCAGAAAACAATTCGCTTATTCGGTGAACAACTTTGACGCGGTCCCAGTCAAAGTTTGCAACTGCGAAGGGTTTATGATGTTTAATGGTTGGAGACTGAAATGAATCGAACTGCATTTTTGGCATTTTTTGTGGCGGGGGCGATTACGGGATTTTGTAACAACGCAGCGGGACAAATGATGAACGCGACTGTGCAGAGTACTTCGCCGCGTGTTGTGGCGAGTCGGACTGCACCGACGACAGCGGCAAAGCCGATCCCTGTTGCACGACCAGCGCCACAGACAGGTCTGTGGCCAACAGGTATAAACCCTTCGAGGTTTAACTCGAATCCGCCTCACACGATCGCGCAGCCACCTGTAAATGTGCAGCGCAATTATCCGCCGCGCGTACAAACTTCGAATCCTGCGTTTGCCGTATTGAACGTGCCGCGGAGCGGGCCAATGCAACAACCGATTACGGTTGATCCAGCGACACGACAAACTGAATCGCGCACCTTGGCGGAGATGCGTCAGCGACGCGGCATTGTGACCCGCGAAGGAAACATTCTGGATCCAGCGACGCGCCAAAATGAAATCCACCCCCTGACGGCAATGCGTGAACACCACGGTCTAGGGCAGGGGCAACAAGCGAACATCGCGGATGCAACGATGCGCGAAACGGAATTCCGCACGCTGGAGACAATGCGTGAACGGCGCGCATTCGGGCCTAACAATCATACCGTTGCGACGATAGATCCCCAACGGCATCTGAAACACCGCGATCCAGGGGCTGGACCACAGCAGGACAAACCAGATGGGCCGAAAGACGGTCACGGCAAAAAGTGGCACAACAAAAAGGATCACGTCAGCTTCGACGATGCCTTCCGCCGTCATTGGCACGAATGGCATGATCGGAACTGGTGGCATGATAATTGTCAGACCATCGTTTTCGTAAACACCGGATATTATTTTCTCGACGGTAGCTACTGGTATCCCGCTTATGGCTACGATCCATTGCAGACCTATTACGATTATGATGGACCAGTCTACACCTACAGCAATTTGCTCCCCGACGAAGTAATCGCCAACGTTCAGACCGCCTTGCAGGGCGCCGGTTACTATTACGGTCCAATCACCGGCTCGCTGAGCGTCGATACGCGGGCGGCTATCGCGAATTTCCAGCGCGATTATGGCCTAACAATCACTGGCGCCATTGATGAACCGACAGTCGAGGCACTCGGGTTAGATCAAACTGACGACTACTATCAAACCGATCAGGGCTATTAATCGATATCGGCGTCGGAGACGGCTGCTACAGAGGATCGGAGACCCGTTTTACAATTTACCGTAACGGCGCTCTCTGAGCGCCGATCAAAACCTGGCTCGCAAACACGCATCGGCGGTCAGAGACCGCCGCTACAGCTGCAGATTCTTGGCGAGATCCATCAACGAATTCGTTCCCGCAAGAGCACAGGCATATCTTGAAGATTCGGTCTGCGTGGCTCGGACGCACGCACCGCGAATTGATCGGTGGACACCAGCGGGCAGCACTGCGATCGAACGTTTCGCGGCATTTATTTGAATCCGATTGCGAACGGCAGCGCATCATTAGAGATAAGTATGCGCTTATTGTTTCTATTCACGATCGCGCTCGCGGCGATCTCACATGTTGCAGTACAGCAACGTACCGACAGCATTTTAATCCAAGGCAACTCTGCCGGTAGTCAAACGGTACAGACGGACAAAGCAGGGCTTACGCGCGTCGAGTATTCCTATAATGATCGCGGGCGTGGTGATCACATTGTAGCAACGTGGAAACTCGATGCTGCTGGAGTGCCTACGGAATACGAAGGCAGAGGCAACGACTACATGAAGGCGCCCGTCGAAGAGAGATTCGAGCTCAAGGACGGTAAGGCGCAGTGGAAAAATCGCAGCGAACAAGGTGAGAAATCGGTTACGGGCGAACCTTTCTATTTCCCGGTCAATGCGCCGCCCGAATTTACCGGCGTGCTCGCGCGTGCTCTACTCAAAGCGCCTGGTCACAAGCTGCTGTTACTGCCTGCGGGCGAAGCAAAGATCGAGGAGTCAGGGAAGCTCAGTGTCAAGGGTGCAACGGGCGAAACAGAACTAACTCAGTACCGCATTATTGGGCTTTCTTTCACACCGCAAACGATCTGGCTCGCTCGCAATGGCGACACGGCCGCAAGCGTGTCGAGCTGGTTCTCTGTATTTCAAGCTCCGCTCGAACGGGCGATACCGCAGTTGCAGGAAGCACAACAAGCTGCAGACAACGCTTGGTCGGAACGTCTCGCACTCCAGATTGCACACGTTCCAAAAGGGGACCTTCTGATTCACAACGCGCGTTTATTCGATCCGCGAGATCTTAGTGTCACCGCGGAAATGGGTGTTCTCGTACGCGGCGATCGCATTATCCGCATCGGGCCGGATGTTGACCTAAAACGGTACGCAGGTGCCGAGATCATCGATGCACACGGCCGATTTCTCATGCCCGGATTATGGGATAATCATCAACATTTCAGCGACATCGATGGTCCACTCGATCTCGCTAATGGCGTCACAAGCGCGCGCGACATGGCCAATGACACGGATGCTTTCCTGGAACGCGTGGCGCGTTTCGATAACGGCACCGAACTCGGCCCGCGCGTATTGAAAGCCGGCATTATCGACGGCACTGGCGAGTTTGCCGGGCCGACAAAGATGCGCGTCGATACGGCCGAGCAGGCGACGCAAGATGTCGATTGGTATGCCGACCACGGCTACGCGCAGATCAAGGTTTATTCCTCGGTCAAACCGGAGCTAGTCCCGATCATTGCCGATCATGCGCATGCGCGCGGGCTTCGCGTGAGCGGTCACGTGCCGGCCTTCATGTCAGCGCGTCAATTCGTTGAAGCTGGTGCTGATGAAATCCAGCATATTAATTTCATCGAACTAAATTTCCTGTTTCCTAAGGTCAAAGAAACACGCAACCGGGACCGCTTTATCAAAGTCGCCGAGCACGCACGCGAATTTACGCCGGACAAACCCGAGGTGCGCGAATTCATTAGCTTCCTCAAGCAACATCACACGGTACTTGATCCAACCATGGATGCGTTCGAAGGCCTGTTTTGCGGTAATCCGACCGTAATCATGCCTGGTCTGGAAGAGATCGCGCCGCGTTTCCCGCCACAGGTTCGCCGCCAGCTGTTGAGTGGCGCACTCGAAGTTCCGAAGGACAAGCAGGCCGCTTATCGTGAGGCATTCCCGGCGATGCTGCGCTTGCTAAAAGCGCTTCATGACGCTGGCATCACGATCATTCCGGGGACGGATAACCTGGCTGGTTACATGCTGCACCACGAACTCGAGCTGTATGTGCGAGCGGGAATCCCAGCGGGTGAAGTTTTGCGAATGGCGACGCTAACTCCAGCGCTGGTCATGGGCGTCAACAAGGATCGGGGCGTGATTGCGCCGGGCAAACTGGCCGACATGGTGCTGATCGATGGCGACCCGACTAAAGACATTCGCGACGTCGATAAGATCACGACCGTTATAAAAGGCGGCAAAGTCTATGAAGCGGTGGCGATCGAAAAGGCCCTCGGCATCACGCCGCGTCAAAGAGTACGATAGAGCAATTTGATCGAACTCGTTTCGACTTTACAACGGCTTCTTCGCCCTTCGGTAGGTTGCAGATTCAGTCGCAACAATCGTCATCGCACTTCATCTCGACGTCGATCGCAACCTTGCGGACGCAGACACGTTTCACCTTTCCGCCGGGAAGATCCAAGCAGTTGAGCAGTTCGCGCGCCTTGTCACGGCATCCTTCTTTCTGCTGTTCGGGTGTGAGTTCATTGAACGGCATCTCAAGATCAGGATCAATGTGATAGATCATCCCGCCGACGATTCCGCCATCTGCGGTCGCGGTAACGACGATGTCACGCTCAACCTCGGCACTGGCGTGGGCTTTGGTGAACTCCGTGCCGGGATGCACCTCGAACGTGACCAGCCGTTGCTCGCGCGCCTTGAAACGCACACCACTTTCCGGTAAGTCGCGCAGGGTGATGCGCCAGCCGCGCGAGGTGAGAAGAGGCGGGAGCTTGATCGATACCGCCATGTTCGCTTCACGACGCCCGGGATTGCCGATCCAGAAACCTTTACCGTCCAGCCCCGCCATCAACCCTTTCTTTCCTCCGCCACCAGGCGCGAGGGTCACGTTTCGCTGACCGACGTTGTTGTCGTTCGGGACGAGCCGCCAATCCTCGACATACTCGCCCGCGGTAAAGTTGTCCACGTTGCTCGGGTCGCCAGTCGCTGAAACGATCATCATCATACAATCGTGGCCCCATGTGTTGACGACAGGAGTCCACTCGAATGGTCCGACGACTTTCTCTTCAGCGTCGTTCGGTTGAAGCGTTCCGGCGGAGAGCTGCGTTGTGGTCATGGGTTGCAGATCGTTTGGCCAGAGCACGCCAGCCGCCGGCTTGCAGTGGTAACCCTCCACAACAACGTTGTTCGCCACCGAGGTGCCGCGGTTCTTGATCTTCACGTATGCATAGTTGGTGTGGCCAAGCTTGGGCTCCTGATGCGTCGTGTTGCCATCGGCGTGACGGCGGTTCCAGATGGTCGTAGTTGCCCAATGGACCGGGAGGTACT
>JBLMXH010000089.1:0-4376 GCA_050257685.1 Nitrospirota bacterium | reverse complement strand
ATCACGATGTAGTCCGCGACAGCCCGATTATTAACGACAAGCTACTGGCGTATGCGTTTATCCTCACTCACGAGGGGTATCCCTCTGTTTTTTGGCAGGATTATTTTAATTGGGATCTCGCACAGCCGGGAAATCGAACTGGAATTGGCGCGCTCATCAAAGTTCATGAGCAAAATGCCGCCGGCTCAACGCAGGTTCTGGTTGCAGATGACGATCTCTACATCATGCAACGGCCGGGCGACGGGGAACAAACCGGACTCGTTCTTGTCCTTAACAACCGAGGCACTTGGAACGGAACGTGGGTTCAAACTCGGTGGAATAATACGCGCCTGGTTCCAGCAGCATGGCACGGACGCGATGATCTTGGGGCGCCGCAGGAGAAATGGACTAACGACTCCGGCTGGGTGGAGCTTTGGGCCGCTCCACGCGGGTACGCGGTGTACCTGCCGTTGTAACTGACCGTCCTTGCAATCTACGTGGCGAAATAGCTCCGCTGCCTTGATTCGAAGCTGTCGCCAAAGTAACGTTTCCACCATTGGTCGGTCTCATCCAGGTGCCCGACTTGTACTTCGTCGGCTTCCGGATGTTGGCTAAGCCAGTCGCGAAATGCGAAGTGACGATAGAGACGCATAAATTCGCCAAGATAGATATCGGCAACCCGCGGATTCCCTCGAATGATGAGCATGTTCTCGTCGTTATTCGTGGTAGAAGCCTCGCTGAAGTTTGCAGAACCGGAAACTACCAGCGGGTTGGTTCCTAACGGATCGACCAGCATGTATTTCGTGTGCAGATATCGCACATTCACGTTCAAGCCTGAAAGCTGCTCCACCAGCCAGTGATTGAACGCGCCTTTACCCAACCGCGATCCAATCGCGAATTTGTTAGGTTTCATTTTCCTTAGCTCGATGATTGCGGCTTCGTTTGCTGCCCTCTGCTCCTTAGTTCTTGTCGGTCCGCTCATTGCTTCCATTAATGCGTAGCGCAGCTTGGCGGTTCCATTGCGGTAAGCATCCTGGAAACGCTTGTTCATCCCGAACGCGAACGTCATGAATAGCGCGTCATGAGCCCCGGTGGCCTGCTCGGCATACCACTCCAGCGCTTTCAGGTTGTCGCGCGGGCTAAAAATTGAAGTGATTTGTTTCGCGAGCGGATCGTCCGGAAGCGGACTTTTGCCGGCCAATACCGCGACATCTGCTGATTTCGCTGTGTTTTTCTTCAGCTCATTCCACAGCCATAAATATCCGGTAGCAACGTCATTCCTCTCGCAAATATGAACGACGTTGCTGTGTCCGTAGATTCCTCCCACGCTGAAATTCGTCGAGCCTGTGAGCAACGCTTGAGCGGCTCCTGCTTTCGTCAGGACGATGACCTTGTTGTGTGAAAGTGTCAGTCCCTGCGCATTGCGCGGATAACAAATATTGCCGAGGCCAAATTTCTGAATGGCGGCCTCGTTGGCGGTCTTTTGTTCGTCGTTCTTCGCATGGTAAAGAACCTGCACGTCCGCGCCGCGATCGCGAGCAGCGGCCAACGCTGCCAGCACCTTGTCGTCTGTGAATTCATAAGCGCCAACACGCAGTCCCCAACCCGGACCAACTGCGCGTTCAATGAAAGCCGCGATGGATTCGGCTGCGCCACGCGAAAGCCACGTGAACGCTGCCGGACCAACATCTTCAGGCCGTTTATCGCCAAACCTGCGCGTGTACTCCTGAGATGCAGCGGCGCCGCGGTTGAAATGCACATGATGCGTTCTGCCGTGTTCACTCTCGGTCCTGATATCAACTGCTACTTTTTCCGACTCGGTCGGACTCGCCGGCGTGCCTCTGAGAGCAAACACTTCGTACCTGTAATCGTGCTCTGGTTTCGCAGAAAAATCCGACCACGTGAAACCCTGGATTGGATGTTGCCGAGTTGAATAAAGAATTCCTGGAGGTGGAGACGGCTCTATGCTGGCAAAAGTTTTGTATCCCGAGAGCCAGTATTTCTCTCCTTCGGTATGATCTTCGCGTCGCAGTGCGAACCCGAGCAAACCCGGGCAATTTTGCTCAGGTAGATCGATGCCGAGTAGCACCACGTGCGTCCCCGCAATCGCCTGAACGCTCAGATCTCCTTTCTGCTGCTTATTGCGCATTGTCTTCGCAGAGTTTGCAGGGAACAACGCTACGTAACACGGGTGAGCGCTGCTCCCTAACGGATCTTATTATTTCCGAAAGAAAAGAATCCTGCGATATTTTTTATGGCTATGACGAGTGCATATGCGAACCGCACAAATGTGCCACGTGCGCTCTCCGAAAGATGAATTAAAATAGCGTCGGTGTTCGTGAATGCATTTCGCGACCGATTTTTGGCTAACGCGGTTTTGCTTTCAGCACGCGCTTGGAGGCATCTACCTGATTGCCTTCCTGATCGCGGCTAATCAATTCATCCCGCTGTTGGGTGCGCGCGGGCTGCGGCCGGTGCGATTTTTCCTCCGCCAGGTACCGTTTCGCCGTGCGCCGAGTTTGTTTTACATCAATTGTTCGGACCAGTTCATCACGACAACCATCTGGTGTGGCGTGGGCTTGTCATGTTTCGCGCTGACCGGATTTTCCGAATCGTTCGGACTCGCCGTCTCCATGCTGACCTGGGCACTGCTCTGGGTGATTTACATCTCGCTCGTGAATGTCGGCCAGACGTTTTATGGATTCGGCTGGGAAACCATGCTGGCAGAAACCGGTTTCCTGGCAATTTTCCTCGGCTCATCAGATACGCGGCCGCCGGTGATTGTGATGTGGCTGATCGTATGGGTGCTTTTCCGTACCATGTTCGGCGCCGGCATGATCAAAGTACGGGCCGACCCGTGCTGGCGCGATCTCAGTTGCCTTTTTTATCATTACGAAACGCAGCCGCTCCCGAATCCGTTAAGCTGGTATCTGCATCATGCGCCCCGCTGGTTCCACAAAGCCGGCGTGCTGTTCAATCACTTCACGGAGCTCATCGTGCCGTGGTTCTACTTCGCGCCCGCGCCGCTCTGTTACTGGGCCGGCGCAATTACCATCGTGTTTCAAATCACCTTGATCGTCAGCGGCAATCTGTCGTGGCTCAACTACATCACGATCGTGCTTTGCATTCCCTGCTTCGATGACCGTTTCCTCTCGCGGTTGCTCTCGATGCCCCAGTCCGTGCCGGGTAACCTGAGCTTGCCGCACGCACTGGCAGTGGGATTTGTTACAGTAATTGTGCTTGGGCTCAGTTGGCGACCGGCGAGAAATCTATTCTCACGCCGACAATTGATGAACGCCAGCTTTGAGCCGCTGCACCTCGTCAACACCTATGGCGCATTCGGCGCTGTTACCCGCGAACGGCTGGAAGTCATCATCAAAGGCACTGATGCAGAATTTCCGGATGCTTCAGCTCAATGGCGCGAATACGACTTCAAAGGAAAACCTGGCGACGTCGACCGGGCGCCTTGTATCGTCTCCCCGTACCATTGGAAGCTCGACTGGCAAATGTGGTTCGCCGCCATGTCGCCTCCTGACTTGCACCCCTGGTTCTTCGCGCTTGTGCAACGACTTCTCGAAGGCGATAAGCGAATTCTTCGGCTGTTTGCACACAACCCGTTCTCCGATATGCCGCCGAAATTTATTCGTGCGGATTGGTATCGATACCATTTCACGAAGCCAGGTGAGCGCGGCTGGTGGACGCGCACATTTATAGCCGAATACCTGCCGGCGATGACGCTGCGAAACGAATTGCATCAAGGTGTCATAAAGGAATCTCCTGAATGAGGAAACGAAAGCTCACACTCGGCTCGTTCGCAGCGTACGAAAAGTGATGGATAGACGCCGCTGCTTCACTGGTGGAATCCGATGCTGCCAAGCCGTGCGGCTCCGGCCGCGCAGAATGTAAGCAGAACGTGGTTCAAGTATTTGTTTGAGTGGTTTTATGCGTTTCGATACGCCTTTCTCCACCGGCCATCGCCGAAATTGCATGGTGCATTCATTGAGAAGCGACACACCAACAATGATATCGAACCCCGGCGCATCACGATGCCAGCCAATCGGAGCTCCGGGCGGATAGTCGGTTACCAGGACCTCCGCAAATTGTTTCGCATCGCGTTCGGCGAATTCACCGACGCGTTGTCGCAACGCCGCAAGGAACTCCGGGATCGGCGGCGCGGAACCGAGGGCAGCCGTTTCGTATTCATAGCTACGCCCGAAGTGAACCACGCGCCGTTTCGCAACGACATCGCGCATCTTCACGTTTGCGAACTCAAGTTGGTCGATTGCCCTAACGAGCATTCGCTCCTCCTGTTGCGAGATCAACTCAGGTGTGTGTAGATAAAGCCCTCCGGCAATTCAGGCTCGCTCGCGAATAACTGGATCTGAGCCACACGTCAT
>JBLMXH010000088.1:0-2557 GCA_050257685.1 Nitrospirota bacterium | reverse complement strand
AAGCATTTACGAGTCGCTGACCCATGCCGCGGCAAGCGAAGACTGCGGAATCGATCTCAAGCTGGTCGATGCCGAATCCCTTGCGGACGGCGTCGATAACCAACTGAAAGGCGTAGCCGGCATATTGGTTCCGGGGGGATTTGGCGTCCGCGGAGCGGAAGGAAAAATTAACGCGGCGCGTTACGCCCGCGAAAACAAGATCCCTTATCTTGGTTTGTGTCTCGGGATGCAGGTGGCCACGATTGAATTCGCCAGGAACGTCTGTGGAATCGAACACGCTAGCAGCACTGAGTTCGACAAAAACACTTCAGACCCGGTGATCTCGCTATTGGAAGAACAGCGTGGGGTACGCAAGAAGGGCGCGAGCATGCGACTGGGAACGTGGCCAACAAAAATTGCTCCGGGTACACTTGCGGAGAAAATCTATGGAGATGCTGAAGTAAAGGAGCGACATCGTCACCGCTACGAATTCAACATGAAATACCGCGACCGGATGAATTCTAAAGGATTCGTGATCTCGGGAACTTCCCCCGACGGTACGCTAGCCGAGCTGATCGAATTGCGTGATCATCCCTATTTTGTTGGTTGCCAGTATCATCCCGAATTCCAAAGCAAACCGAACAGACCGCATCCGCTTTTCAAAGGGTTCATCGCGGCTGCTCTTACGTACCAGGCGCGCGGCAAAGAACCAGACGGTTTTGCCAAAGAAACTCCTAAACGAGTGTCAGACGGAGAACTCGTTCTGCATCACTAACCGCGAATCGCTGCATTTCTGATGCAGCATTGCTCGCAAGCTCCCCGAAATCTCCGAGCTACTTTTGCGATGACCCGTGCGCTGCTCGTTCGAGTCGGTCCATGATCGCTGCACCGAGTCCACGTGAAGGAACGCGTTCCGCTACGATAAGATCCAGGCCGAGTGAATCAAGATCATGTAGATGGCGAAACAAATTCGCAGCAGCTTCGCGAAGATCGCGCGATTCGCTGAGATTTCGCACCGCTGCAAAGCGCGCGTCGTCTTTGGTCGGCGTCCACGCCAGTAACGCACACCGTCGGTTCGACTCGAACCAGTTCAAGTCATTGATGATCCGCAAGGGAGTCTTTGGTGCATAATGAGAGGGAGATTGCCCGGGCGCAGAAATTTTCTCGCGCTCCTTTGCAGTCCCTACTGTTCCGAACTCCGATAATTGTTCGGAAGTGATCGGCCCGCGACGCAAGATGGTGATCCCCTCGACCTCAACGCGAACGATTGTTGACTCGATCCCGTGTGTTGTCGGTCCGGCGTCAATGATTAGTGGAATCTGCCCACCGAGTTCATCGAGAACATGTTTGGCAGTGGTCGGACTGATTCTGCCAAATCGATTTGCGCTGGGCGCAGCGAGCGGCTTTCCAAACTCCTTGGCGACTTGCGCAAATGACGGATTAGCGCTGATTCGGATCGCGACGGTTTCCAAACCGGCAGTTACGATTCCCGGAACGATCTCGCGTTTCGGCAAGACCATTGTAAATGGTCCCGGCCAAAATTTTTCAGCAAGCCTCAGGACCAGTTGTCGACCTCGCGTCGGCAGATCGGCGATTTTCTCGAGCCATTCGCGATTTGGCAGATGGACAATGAGAGGATCGAAACGCGGGCGCCCCTTCGCTTCAAAGATCTTCGCAACGGCAATGGGATTCAGCGCATCGCCAGCGAGGCCGTAAACAGTTTCCGTCGGTAGTGCGACAACCTCACCCCTTCGCAACAGTTCAACCGCCGCAGCGCGGTCGGTTGAAACCACCGTTTTCACAGTGACAACTTCGCAGCCAGAACGTTCTCACTCTGTTTGCGTCGAAAAGCTTCAAGATTGCTCCGAATCTTTTCGTCCGAAAGGCCGAGAATCGCCCCGGCGAGCAATGCCGCGTTTTTCGCGCCGGCCTCGCCTATGGCTAACGTGCCGACGGGAATTCCGCCCGGCATCTGCGCCGTGGACAGGAGCGAGTCGAGTCCCTGGAGCTTCGATTGCATGGGAACGCCGAGAACCGGCAGCCATGTATGAGCAGCAATGACTCCAGCCAGATGTGCAGCACCGCCAGCGCCAGCGATGATTACCCGCAGGCCCCGTTCTGCCGCGCTCCGTGCGAACTCTGCGGTCGCATCAGGTGTCCGGTGGGCAGACAGCACTCGTGCTTCGTTAGGCACTCCAATTCCATTCAGGGTTTCCACGGCGCTGCGCATGGTGTCCCAGTCCGATTTGCTTCCCATAATTACCGCAACCAAAGGATTTGATTCAGGCATGGGCGAATTGTAGGGCGTTTGAATCGTTTGCGCCAGCAAACTCAACCTTTTCGGGGTTCCGCGTCCATGTCGCTGCTCCTCCGCCGCGATGTTGTAACGCCAAGTGAGTTTGTCATCCCACGCGAACCACGAAATCTCTGATCGCCTGAAGAACTATTGATGAGATATTTGGTCGTGAATCGAGTCAGCCAATCGATCGTTCTCATTGGCATGATGGGTTCCGGCAAATCTTTCGTCGGACGTTGTCTGCGCCGGCGAACCGGCCTGCCTGTCGTGGAGACCGATGAG
>JBLMXH010000087.1:0-11382 GCA_050257685.1 Nitrospirota bacterium | reverse complement strand
GATCAAAAACTTATTGGTCTGCCTGAGAATCCCCCTAGTCTTCCGGTCGAGATAGTTCTGCAAGTAAACGGACAGGAATTGCGATACATCGTGGACACGAAGTATCGCACAGCTGATGCGGTTGCGGGCGAGCTGCCACGGCCATTGGTGATCGCGCCGCCTGTGTTCGCGAACGTCCTGGACAGCGTGTTCGTATTCCCTACGAACCAGCCCAAATCTGTTTCAGTGCGCGTCACGGCCGCCACTGGTCCAGTAAAAGGCGAACTTAAACTGGCTGCACCGCAGGGATGGGAAGTTTCACCGCCGTCTATAGCAGTGAACTTGAAGACAGCCAATGCCGAGATGATGGCTGCGTTTAGCGTTAAACCACCGAATCAAGATAGCGAGGGCACACTACGGGCAATCGTTTCGATCGACGGCCGCGACTATTCGCTCGAGCGGGTGCGTATTTCTTATCCGCACATCGGTGTGCAGACGCTGATGCCACCTGCGGAAGCGAAATTGGTTCGAGCGGATATTCGCAAGAAGGGTGAACGCATCGGTTACATTCCCGGCGCCGGTGATGATGTTCCGGAAAGCCTGAGGCAAATCGGGTATTCAGTGAAGATGTTGACCGAGTCGGAGATCACCGCGAAGAATCTCGCGCAGTTCTCTGCTGTCGTGCTGGGAATTCGCGCGTACAACACGCAGGATCGAATTTCCAATTGGTTTCCCGACTTACTTGCCTATGTAAAGGACGGCGGAGTTGCCATCGCACAGTACAACACACTCGCGGATCTTAAGACCAACCAATTCGGGCCGTATCCATTGGAGATTTCACGGGACCGCGTCACTGACGAAAATGCTCCCGTGCGTGTCTTGGCGCCGAATAACCCGCTCATGAACAACCCAAACAAGATCACGCCGAAGGATTTCGACGGATGGGTTCAGGAACGCGGACTTTATTTTCCTAACAAATGGGATCCTGCCTGGACACCAATTCTGTCGTGCAACGATCCAAGGGAAAAACCACTCGACGGCGGTCTGCTGGTTGCAAAGTCAGGCAAAGGTTTCTTCATCTACACCAGTTATTCCTGGTTTCGACAGTTGCCGGCTGGAGTCCCCGGAGCTTATCGCTTATTCGCCAACATGTTGTCGCTTGCAAGATGAACGCACCTGACGATAACACCAGTGCGCGTTCCTGGCGCAAAGCGTACGGCCTGGCGCTTTCACTTTTTGCGGTGGAGGTAGTGCTCCTCTACCTGTTCACTGTCCGGTTCTCGTGAACCGGCTTGATTATCTTGTTCTCATCGCCACGATTCTGGCGATTCCGCTCTACGGCCTTTGGCGAACACGTGGCCACACAACTTTACGTCAATATCTCAGGGGCGATTCCAGTATTCATTGGGCGACGATCGGCTTGTCTGTGCTGGCAACGCAGGCCGGGCCGATCACGTTCCTTTCAATGCCCGGCCAGGCATATGAAAGCGGCATAGGTTTTATCCAAAATTATTTCGGTCAACCGCTCGCGCTGATCGTCGTGTGTGCAGTGTTCGTCCCGATCTATCAGCGGCTCAAGGTTTATACAGCCTATCAGTACCTTGGTGAGCGATTCGATCGAAAAACGCAGTTACTCGGCGCATTCTTGTTTCTCATCCAACGAGGCATCGCTGCCGGAATCACGATCTACGCGCCAGCTATTATCCTCTCGGCGGTGCTCGGCTGGCGGTTGAACCTAACCATCTGGCTCGCAGGCGGTCTGGTGATCATCTACACGGTCATCGGTGGAACGAAAATCGTCAGCATCACACAGCGGTACCAGATGATCGTGATCCTGGTTGGTATGGCTATCGCATTTGCTGTCGCCGTGTACCGCCTGTCACCCGATCTCTCCTTTGAACACACACTTTCGATCGCAGGCAAGATGGGCAAACTGGAAGCCGTCAATTTTTCGGTGGACCCGGACAAGCGATATACGTTCTGGTCGGGTTTAATCGGCGGATTTTTTCTCGCGCTATCATATTTCGGAGCAGACCAATCACAGGTGCAACGATATCTGGCGGGAGGCTCGCTCAGGGAAAGTCGGCTCGGCTTACTCTTTAATGCCGGGGTGAAGGTGCCGATGCAGTTCTTCATTCTGCTGCTCGGCGCGATTGTTTTCATGTTTTACCAATTCGAAAAGCCACCGGTCTACTTCAATCAACCTGCGTACCAACGCGCGATGGAAAACGGCTACGGGCCACAGCTGACCCAACTGCAGACGCAATTTGATGATGTTTTTGCGCAGAAACGCGCAGCGATCCGCGCTCTTTCAACTGCGCCGACAACCGAGTACGATTTTTTAACGAATAAGGTACGCGACCTCGATGCCGAGGCGCACGCGTTGCGCGATCGAACCAAGACAGTCTTGGTGCAAGCGGGCGTGGATCCGAAGAGCAAGGAATCCGATTACGTATTCATCACTTTTATTCTTCAACAGATGCCACACGGAATTGTCGGATTACTCATCGCCGTGATTTTGTGCGCGACGATGTCCGCAATGGCAGCAACTCTAAATGCTCTGGGGTCCACCACCGCGATTGATTTTTATCGGCCATTGATTCGACCGAATGCGAGCGACCATCACTACGTAATTGCAGCCCAGGCACTGACAGCAGCGTGGGGTCTGATCGCCATCGGCGTCGCTTCATTTGCAAGTCTGGTCGAGAATCTCATCGAAGCGGGCAACATTCTGGGCTCAGTCTTCTATGGCAGCATCCTCGGTCTTTTTCTGACAGCGTTCTTTATTCGTCGAGTTACCGGATCCGCGGTTTTTTTTGCGGCACTCTTTGCACAGATGCTGGTGTTCGTTCTGTTCGCAACCACAAGCATCGGTTATCTCTGGTATAATTTCATTGGATGCGCGGCCGTGCTAATTGTCGCGCCAATCTTGCAAACTCTCTTTCGTAGGGTGCAAGCGTCCGCCGACGCATGAAGCTCGTTCTGGGCCATGGATCATCCGATTATTTGTTTTGGCCAGCAACCGTGCGGATTTTTTCCCAAGCGATTCTTGTTCGCTAAAATTGTGACCGCCCGTCGTCTACAAAAGGAGATCGGCGGCGAGATCGTTTTCTTTTGTCACGACAGCGATCATGACCCACGCGAGACAAGTACGGTTTTGCGAGATCAACACAGCAGTCAGGAAGTAGCTCTGAACTTTCAGTTTGAGAATCGGACCCAAAAGCAGTTCTCCCCGATGTATGCCAAACGCGTTCTTCCGGAATGGCACGAGAAAACTGCGCGCCAACTTCCAACTTATGTATCGCAAAGGCTGGTCGAACACTTCAAAGAAACGCGCTCATCGAATGTCGCGGAGTTCTGTCTGGAGATGTATACCCGAATGGGTTTGCTGGACGGCATTCGGGTAGAGCGATCCAGCGCACCACAGTTCAGAGCGCGTGCTGTCGCTGTCTCAGACTATTTTGTGGATCAGCCGTATGAAGGAGAAATCGTTCGCGCACGTTATCGCGATGGGAAATTGCTGCTCCATAAGGGCGGCGGTCGGTTTCTGGAAATTCCCGGAAGCAACTTCGGTCCGGAACAAATCAGCCCTACGCGAGATACGCGTTTTGTCTGGATGCAATCAGTAATTCGGTGCACCCACTATATCGCTGGCGCGAGCGAGCAGCATTACATCAATAAGGCGGATGCTCCCGACGTGAAATTTGTCAGGCGCGAGGAGATTTCCGACTCCGGCAAAGCGTACACCGAGGAGTAATGAAATCGGGGCCACTCAAAATTGGGATTGCGTGTTTCCCGTTAATTGGCGGAAGTGGGATCCTGGCAACGGCGCTCGGGTCAGAGTTGGCACGCCGCGGCCATGAAGTTTATTTCTTCAGTTACGCTCAACCCGTCAGGCTGGACCTGCCGCAGGACAATCTTCATTTCCACCGGGTCGATGTTGCGCATAATCCTTTGTTCCCCTCACCCGATTACACTTTGCCGCTCGCGGTGAAGATGGCCGAAGTTGCACGTTCCCAGCAGCTCGAGGTTTTTCATGTTCATTACGCGGTGCCCCACGCAGTCGCGGCGTATCTGGCTTCGCAGATGTTGGGTTCGTCAGCTCCGCGCATCGTGACAACGTTGCACGGGACCGACACCACGTTGTTAGGCCAGGATCCCGATTACCGCATGGCCATCGAGCATGCCCTCGTCCACTCCGACGCCGTTACCGCAGTTTCGGAAAGTCTCCGGAACCAGACGCAGGAGACATTCGGTCTGAAACGCCCTATTGAAGTCATCCCGAATTTTTTCACTCCGAATAAACCGAAGCGAAGCCGCGAAGAAGTTCGACGCGAACTCGGCATCAATGACGAATTTCTCGTGCTACACATGTCGAGTTTGCGATCCGTGAAGCGCCTCGATCTACTTCTGCGCACGATCGCAATGTCGAAGAATCGGCAGCGTGTTCGGTTGTTAGTCATGGCAGGCGGCCCATTTGATCGTTACGAGCCGCTGTTAGATGAATTGCGACTTCGGGATATTGTCATCGTTCGCAAAAACACACCTGTCGTGGACGAGTACGTGGAGGCCGCGGATGCGGGACTCTACACGTCCGAATACGAGAGCTTCGGCCTAAGCATCCTTGAGACGATGTTCTATGGAAAACCGGTGGTCGCCTTTCGCGTCGGCGGTATCCCCGAAGTGATAGGAGATTCTATCCCGCTCTATCCATTCGGTGATGTAGGCGCGGCTGCTGCCGGCTTGGATACGTTGGTCGAATCTCCAGCCCTGGCGCGAAAACTGGGTGAACGCAGTCGCCGTCGCGTACTCGACAACTTCACCGCAGATCGCATCGTCCCTGAATACGAGGCGCTGTATCGTCGTGTAATTGCCGAACGCGGTTGAAATGCGAAAAGCGCCAATCCAGCGCCGCAAGCGGGCACGAATCTCCCTTTGATGAAACACGAAGATGCTGCGCCAGATGTGCCGCCCGCATCACTCAATCCGGAGAAAGATCCCGATGAGTGGGTAACGAAAGATGAGCCGATGACTGGCCCGCAGCGCTCATATCTCCAGACCCTCTGCCGCGAAGCCGGGGAAGAATTCAATCAAAATTGGACCAAAGCGGAAGCTTCGAAAAAGATTGAGGAACTGCAGCAGAAAACGGGACGCGGGAAAACTGGCGAGTCCCGGAGTTAGAAGTCCTCGACAACTGCTGCTTCGGATCTACCGTCTCGCTCTTTGTGTTTTTGCGCTTGCGCCTTGCGACCGCGAACAGATCCCCGCGCATTTTGTTCTCGTGGTTCAACGGATAGAACGGAGTTTGCTATCCAACCGATTGTCCCTCGTGAGAGCAGAGCAAAACCTGCTGGACGTGCGAGACGCCAATTCCTGTCTAAAACTGACATTTATCTGGCAATAAATGGCGACGCTCAAACTCGCCCGGATTTAGAGTGCCGGATTTATCGGAGGTGGCGTCGCAACAACTTCTGAGTCTCCTCAGTTCGATCAAACTTTCTGTATGCTGCTCGAAGTGCCGCGTTAATTCTTTGATTACTGCGCAACGAGAATGGCAACGATGGGGAGACCTGTTCCGTCAGTAGCCGTCCTGACTTCAAACATCTTTGTGAGATCGTCATAAGTTTAGCACATGAGTCGCGGCCGGAAGCAAATCCTTACAAGGGAGCATCTTGTATTCCGATCGTAAGGTTTCGCCGTTTGGATCGACGAATCATTGTGAATACACACAAGTCGCGCACGACGTGTGCGCACCGCGAATGGAATCTCCCGGACTCCGGAGTTACCCCAGAGGCTTATTATCTGCGTCGGCGGGAGTTCCTGCGCGTTTTCGGGCTTGGGCTTGCTGCTTCGGCTCTGTTGCCGCCTGGAATTCGGGCTGAGCCAGGACTGAACGATTCGCTTAACCCATCATACAAGCTCGATGGCGTGAAGCTTACGCCGGAAGACCTCATCACGAGCTACAACAATTTTTATGAGTGGGGCCTGGCGAAGGATCAACCAAAGGATCAGGCCAATCGTGGTTGGAAAACGCGGCCGTGGTCGGTCGAGATCGGCGGATCCTGCGCAAACCCGCGCAAGTTCGACGTCGAGGAATTAGTTAAGCTGCTTGGCCCGATCGAGCGGCGTAATTACCGGCATCGTTGCGTTGAGGCGTGGTCAATGGCGATCCCATGGGATGGTTTTCCGCTTGCGAAACTCGTGAACCTCGCCCAACCAAAACCAGAGGCGAAATACGTTCGATTTACCTCATTTCTGGATCCGGCGAATTGTCCGGGCCAGCGGTCAAACGATTTTCCCTGGCCATACACCGAAGGCCTCACAATAGAGGAAGCGCGCAATGAATTGGCGTTCATCGCAGTTGGGCTTTACGGCAAACCGTTACGCAATCAGAACGGTGCGCCGCTTCGGCTCGTCGTCCCGTGGAAGTACGGATTCAAAAGTGCAAAGTCGTTGGCAAAAATCGAGTTTGTGGCCGAGCAGCCAAGGACGCTTTGGAACCAACTCGCACCTAACGAGTACGGCTTCTACGCGAACGTAAACCCGAATGTCGATCATCCGCGCTGGAGCCAAAAAAGCGAGCGGGTGATCGGAGCTGGCTTCTTTTCCGGCAAACAACCCACGCTCATGTTCAACGGCTACGAAAAACAAGTAGCGCATCTTTACGTCGGCATGGACCTCAAGAAGAACTTTTGATGAGCGCTCGTGGAATGAATGGCTGGCGAAGTCTCGCCTCCGCTGAAACTCTCGCGACAGCGCACAGATGTCGGGCTGCCACCGTGACTCGGCTGGCAGGCTGCCAGCCTGCCAAGTCAGCCAAGCTGGCTGACATCCTGGCCAACAAACTCTTCGCCTACTCAGTGCTCATTGCAGTTGGCATCTGGTTGCTTGTTATTCCCGCGGTTAGTGACGGTCTCGGCGCAAACCCGGCGGAGAAACTGCTTCACACAACCGGAGAAATAGCGATCTGGACTCTCGGCGCTGTGCTTTCATTGAGTCCATTGCGCGTCTTATTTCCTCATTCGCGGCTGGTTAATGCACTGAATCGGCACCGCCGCGTAATTGGTGTAAGCGCCTGCGTCTACGGTCTAATGCATTTCGGGTTTCATCTGCTCTACGAAGGAGATGCGGAGGCGATCGCACGCAGCTTTTCCAAGCCGTTCATCTGGCTCGGTCTTGCCGGCTTGTCGATTCTCGTAATCCTCGCAGCCACCAGCAACAACTTCTCAATTCGAACACTTGGCGGAAAAAAATGGAAACGATTGCACCGCCTTGCATACGCGGCTGCGGCACTCCTGATTTATCATCAAGCCATTGCGGGCAAGGGACATTGGCAGATCGCGCGTTGGTTATTGCTTTCACTTCTCGCGCTGCAGACCGCACGTGTAACGAAACAAATGATGACGCGGCGAGCTCGGACTAGTCGGCCATGAGCACGACGGATCTTCAGAGCGCGTCGCGCTGGGTGGACGACCACGGTGAGTGTCTCTACCGATACGCTTTAGTGCGCGTACGCAAAGCCGAAGTCGCGGAAGACTTGGTGCAGGAGACTTTCCTTGCTGCCGTGCGGGGTTACAAACAATTCGGCGGCCGTTCGTCCGAGCGGAGTTGGCTCGTGGGCATCTTGAAAAACAAAATCGTGGATCATTTCAGGAAGCTTGGACGAGAAACATCGTTCACCGACATGGAGTTTCTTCCTGATGAGTTCTCGGAAAAGTTCGTCTCCGTCGGTTTTTGGAACCACGATCTCGGGCCGCATGAATGGAAACCCGAGCCGGACGAGGTGATGCATCGTGCTGAGTTCTGGCAGGTGATGCGGGATTGTCTCTCCAAGCTACCGGAAAAGATCCGCGCCGTATTCACCATGCGCGAAATGGATGATGTGCCCAGCAAAGAGGTTTGCGCGATGCTTTCCATCAGCGACAGCAATCTTTGGGTAATGCTGCATCGAGCGCGGATGGCTCTGCGGGAATGTCTTGAAATGAACTGGTTCGACACGCCAGCGGGAGGAACTCCTTGATGCCAGACGAACCATACAACCCACCGCCGATCGGTAATCCGTCAGTTCTCGCGCGGAGAAATTGGTGGCAAACCGCGTTGGTCAAATTGATTGGCAGGCACACGCCCAAGTGCCGGGAAATGGTTCGGATACTTTCGCAATCTATGGACGAGCCGTTGCCGCTGACGATGCGGATCAAGAAACGGCTGCACTTTTTGATTTGCTGCTGGTGCCAGCGTTATGAAGAACAGCTTCGTTATATGCGTCGGACCGCGCGCGAATTTCCCGAGCATGCGGATGAATCATCAGATGTTCCATTTTCACCGGAAGCGCGGGAACGTATCAAACGAAAGCTGGCGGAAAGCTCTCGTTAGGCACGCTTCTGTCAGGCTTTCCGCGTTGAGAGACTCAACTTCGCTGTAAGGAATCTCAGCCCCTAACGACGAATGGGGCATGAATCACAAAATTATACTCGTCTCCTTAACCGCACTGGTCATCGCCGCAACGAGCAGCATTGCTCAGGACAGCCACAAGAGTGGTCCGTTCCAAGGCGCAAAAGCAAACAAAGGCTTTGTCACTCACACGACGCAAGACGGCAAGAGCGTACTCTCGCTCTCCGATGACTTCGTCCCACCACAGACACCCGACCCGCATTGGCAGGTCGTGGACTCCAATGGCAAGACTTACCTCTTGGATCGTTTGATGACCAAGGGTCAGAAGGTCAAGAAATCAATCGTCGTCCCCGAGTACATCCCCGACATAGCCAAAGTGCAGATCTGGTGCGCGTTTGCCGAGACGAACCTCGGCGAAGCCGCCTTTGATCACGCAGTCAAATAAACATCGAGCGCTGGCTGGCCGCGCCTAACAGATGGCCGGCAAGCCCCGGGAAAAAACGTTTATGAAGATCTCCACCTCAATAGTAGCCATCCTCGCGGCGGCATCGGTCATCGCTCCTGCTCGCGCCCAAATCATAGAAAAGAAATCACTCAACCTCGATGGGGCAAAGAAAGCAATTGCCGCCGCGGTTGATTACGCGAAAAAGAACAAAGCCCCAGGCGGGGTAATCGCGGTCGTGGATGAAGGCGGCAATCTAATGGCACTCGAACGTCTCGATGGAACCTTTGCCATGGGTTCGACCATCTCTATCGGGAAGGCGCGGACTGCAGTGCTTTTCAAGAAACCAACACGATTTTTTGAGGAACTGATCAATAAAGGGCGGACAGCTATGACGGCGGTCGACGGGTTCACGCCATTGATCGGCGGCATTCCCATCGTTATCGACGGCGAAGTTATCGGTGGAATCGGCGTGAGCGGCGCCGCGAGCGCAAACCAGGATGAAGAACTCGCCCTGGCAGGTGCAGCTGCTTTCTTAGAATCACCTAAAACGAATCCAGCGTCACACGCAGCGTCGGCCAATGAGGTGAATGGCGAGCCGATGATGAAAGCGAAAAAGGATGCAACCTTTATAGACGCGAATCGCGTGGCCGCTGCTTTTGCGAAAGGACAGCCTTTGCTGGAAACCGCCGGTTACAAGGTGCACGCCAGCCGTCGCGGCGAACCCGGTCAGGCCGAAGTCCACACGCTTGATACAGACGTCATTTACGTCCTCGACGGGTCAGCCACTCTCGTGACCGGCGGCAAGGCAGTCGATGCAAAGGAAATCGCGCCTAACGAAATCCGCGGCACCAAAATCGAGGGCGGCGAAGAACATCAGATCAGTAAAGGCCAGGTGATTATCATTCCGAACGGCGTGCCGCATCAATTCACTGCTGTGAACGGGGAACTGCACTATTTCGTCTGCAAACCAACTGCGCTGGTGGTCTCGCAGCAGAAGGCGCCCTGATACTCCCGCACGAAGTGCTTTGGAGTGCGGCGCTGTTGCGCCGCTTTCTGATAGGCCAACGCTTCTGGCCTAACTATCCCACCAAAATTCAAAACGCCGGAACACCAGCACACTCCACAAGCTTCGCGAAAATAGCGGCGTAAGGAATTCGCAAGGAACGCGACGAATTCGCAAATGGAACGAATCACTTTCAATAGATCATTATCCACTGCAGTTATTCACGCGTGGGCAGCGGAATTCAATCGAGTGCATCGCGACGCTCCCATGAGTGCCTCGATGTGGCGTTTGCGTTTCGCAGCCGCAGTCACTTTCGTCGCGCTGGTTTTCCTTGCCGGGCGAGCGCTTGCGGAAACCAATGCCGACGCGCCTACCGGAAATGCAGATGCCGTAATCGACCTGGCGACAAGAGAGGGAATCGATGCTGTTAAGGGTCAGTGGCGTTACAGCGATACGAAGATTATTGAAGTCGGTTTTAAGTCGGCTAACGCGGACAAGCAACCCACTGGTAAACCGATCAAGACATACGATTTCACGCCGCACGCCGGAGCCGCAGATTTCGACGACTCGAAATGGGAGATACTCGATCCGACTACGCTCGACGCGCGCCGTTCGACGGGGCGGCTTTGTTTCAATTGGTACCGCATCAACATCACGATTCCTGCCCGAGTAAATGACGTCGACGTCGCCGGCGCGACAGCGGTGTTCGAAACGTCGATCGATGATTACGCCGAAATCTGGGTTGATGGTGAACTGTCGCGCGCCCTCGGTCAGAGCGGTGGGTCGGTAGTGAAGGGTTGGAACGCGGCAAACAGGTTGATCGTCAATCGGAGTGTTCAGCCCGGGCAAAAGATTCAGCTCGCGATCTTCGGAATCAACGGCCCCCTGTCCAATCCGCCGACCAATTACATTTATATCCGCGAGGCGAAACTCTCTTTTTACAAAGGCGATGTTGTGCCGGTCGCAATCACGCCGAGCGAAGTCAATGTCGAAGTGATTCGCAAAGATCCGGCGCTCGACGCGATTGTGCCGTCGAACCCGAAGATCTTCAAACTCGCGGAAGGCTTCAAATTCACCGAAGGCCCGGTTTGGGACCGCAAAGGTAACTACCTTCTTTTCAGCGACCCGAACAACAACATGATCTACAAATATTCGCCTGAGGGAAATGGACAGCTCGCAGTATTTCGCGAAAAAAGCGGGTACGAAGGCGCTGATATCGCACAGTACGGCCAGCCTGGGTCAAACGGATTGACATTTGATCCGGAAGGGCGCCTGACCATAAACCAGCACGGAAATCATGAGGTTGTGCGTCTCGAGCCGACAGGGCAACTGACGGTTCTGGCTGACCAATTTGAAGGCAAACGGTTGAACAGCCCTAACGACCTTGTCTATCGGAGCGATGGCACACTTTATTTTACTGATCCTCCCTTCGGATTACCGAAGTTCTTCAACGATCCTCGCAAGGAATTGCCGTTCAGCGGCGTCTTCGCAGTGAAGGACGGAAATCTGAAAGTAGTCACTAAAGATTTTACCGGCCCGAACGGAATCGCGTTTTCACCGGACG
>JBLMXH010000086.1:0-6243 GCA_050257685.1 Nitrospirota bacterium | reverse complement strand
AGGTGAATCCGTTTCCAATTTTCCTCGACAGCCCAATGGCAATCGAGGCAACAAACATTTACGTGAAGCATCCGGAGTTATTCGACGACGAGATGAAAGCTTTCATCCGCGATCGCCCGCTGCGTGCTGACCTGACAACCATGAAACCGACACCGACCGCAGACGAATCGCGCGCAATCAATGATGTGCGCGGAGCTTGTCTTGTCATGGCTGGCGCTGGAATGTGCAACGGCGGCCGCATTCTTCATCATCTGCGAGCGAACCTGTGGAAGCCGGGCACGCATGTGCTGATCGTCGGTTATCAAACTCAGGGCTCGCTGGGTCGACGGCTTGTCGATGGTGACAAAGAAGTGAAGATTTTCGGGGAGAAAATTGCTGTAAAGGCATCGATTCACACATTGGGCGGATTCAGTGCGCACGCTGGCCAGACCGACCTGATGCGCTGGTTCGATGTGATCGCGCCGAGTAAGCCGCGCGTCGTGCTGACTCACGGTGAAGATGATCAGCGAGCCGCACTGGCCAAAGTCATTCAGCAACGCGACGGTCTCACGGCAAAACTTCCACAGATGGGAGAAGTCATTGAGCTTTAATCAGCGATATCGAACGAATGAGCTAATGAAGTGTGTCGCCCTGCCTTTACTTGTGGGAATTCGATTCCAATCCCGGCGCTCTATCCGCCTCTCCTCTTCTGAAGGGGAGAGGATTGAGGTGAGGGGTTTTCGCGGTAGCACAAGCGACAAAAGCTTCAAGCCAACCCTCACCCCGCCCTCTCCCTTCGGAAGGGAGAGGCGACTCAACGCGTTACGTAATGTGAACAACCGTTAGATTGCTCTACACTTGTCCATGGCATTGGAAAGATTTGACCTTGAGAACCTCGATAAGGAGCGGCGCAAGGCCGTTGCAAACTCAATCCGCACAATGAGCGTCGAAGAAATGAAGGCGCTCGGAAACGAAATCTTCCGTTACGCAGAAGATCCGTGGCGGGAGAAGTTCTTCAGCTTCATTGCCGAGAATCCTGGCGCCACTTTTCATCACGCAGTCATGAGCGACGGCTTCAACATCGTTTACTGCCGCGATCACGATAAGGGCATATGGTTTCTCCCGGGGAGCGGCATGGGACCATTGCAAGCCGCGGGCCGGAAGATGATGAGCGAGATAATTCGTGGACAGCGTTGAACCTGCCAGCGAAGCGCTGCGACCGGTTTCACGGATTCCAATGACAACATGAGAAAGCAAGGATCAGCTTTCGGACAGTCGGATATCGTTCGTCTCAGTGATGAAGATGCAACGACCGCTCTCGTTGAGCGCGCCGTGACCGGACTGTGGGAAGTCGTTAACGAACTGACCCGTCTCCGCCGCACCACACGGCAAAATTATCGGGTAACCATCTTCGGCTCGGCACGACTCAAACCCGGCACGCCCGCTTATGACGGCGTTAAGAAGCTTGCCGCCGAATTAACCAGGATGGGCTGCGATATCATCAGCGGCGGCGGCCCTGGTTTAATGCAGGCGGCAAACGCAGGAGCGCATTCGGTTCACCTCAAGCCTGGGAAGCGTTCGGTTGGTATCCGTATTGCGTTGCCATTCGAACAGGAAGTTAATCCGTTCGTCGGTCAGGCGTACGAACACCGCACCTTTTTTTCCCGGCTGCATCATTTCATGATCATGTCTGACGCTTTCGTTGTGGTTCCCGGAGGTATCGGAACTCTGCTGGAGTTGTCGCTCGCATGGCAACTCCTCCAGGTCAGCAAGCTTTATAATACTCCTCTGGTTCTCGTAGGAAAAATGTGGGTCGAGTTAGTCGAATGGGGACGGCGCTCGATGCTGGAAAAAGGCAACGAGCTCGCAAGCGAAATCGATTTCAAAATCCCGCATTGCGTAAACACGATGGACGAATGCATCGCTATCATCCGCAAAAATCGGGACGCCTGGTTGGCCGCACAGACGATAAAATGACCATATGAACAAGCGAATCGGCGTTGTCACCGGCGGCGGAGATTGTCCGGGCTTGAACGCGGTGATTCGCGCAGTGGCGAAAGCTTCGGCCAAACGCAATTGGGAATGCATTGGCATTCTTGGTGGCTATGAAGGTTTGCTCGAACCGCGCCACGCGATTCCGCTCGATTACCAGATACTTAGCGGATTATTGCCACGAGGCGGCACCATTCTCGGCACGGCCAACCGCGGGAGATTCGCGGCCAAAGTCGGTCACGGCGAGAGTCGCGCGTTGCCTAACGAACTGTTCGAAGGTGTCAAAGCCGGAATGGAGGCGCTCGGCTTGTTTGCACTCGTTTGTATTGGCGGAGACGGCACGTTGAGTATCGCGCAGCAACTATTCGAACACGGGATCCCCGTCGTCGGCGTGCCCAAAACCATCGACAACGATCTGGAAGGAACGCTGTTCACATTTGGATTTGATTCCGCAGTATCGTGCGCGACCGACGCGCTGGATCGCCTTCACACGACCGCTGAAAGTCACAATCGCGTGATGATTCTGGAAGTGATGGGACGTTATGCCGGTTGGATCGCTCTTTACTCAGGTGTGGCGGGCGGCGCGGATGTGATCTTGATTCCCGAGATCCCGTTCTCGTACCAAAGCATCTGCGCTAAGATTCAGGAACGCGAGAACCTCGGAAAAAAGTTCACAATCATCGTTGTGGCAGAAGGCGCGAGAGAGAAAGGCGGTGCCTTCGTGACTTCTGGCACACAGAGCAAGACCGGCGAGGCGCGACTCGGGGGGATTGGTGCGATAGTCAGCGCACAAATTGAGAAGTGCACCGGAAAAGAAACGCGCGTATGCGTCCTCGGACACCTTCAGCGGGGTGGGTCACCGACCACATTCGATCGTGCGCTATGTTCAATCTTCGGGGCAACAGCTGTGGAATTGATTGCTGCGGGCGAATTTGGAAAAATGGTCGCGTTCAACGGTCCGCAGGTCGGCTCGATCAAAATCAGTGATGCCGTCGCCAAGGTAAAAACTGTTCGTCCCGACGGGAATTTCGTGCGCACTGCGCGTGCGCTCGGCATTTGCTTCGGCGATTAGTCCTCGGTATTCCTGTAGCGGCGCTCTATGAGCGCCGAAGCGTCCAACCTCACGGCTGGGGTGGATTCATCGACCGTTGCACATCGAGAAGCGCCTGTTGGCTGATTCGCAAAATTCCTTCCTGCGGTCGGTCCAGGTCCGCAATTAGCTCTATCACGACAGAGAACGCGATGGCGACGGCAAAGACTGCAAGGGATCTCCGGGTTCCAGTCAGGCCCTCGAAGTAGCCCATGGCCATCAGAGAAAGGACGGCGACGGTTAAAAGTCCTACCCAAATTGCACCGGGGATTCGACTTCTCATACCCGCTTGCATTCGTGCCGCGTGCAAATCGATCATTTGATTGAGCGACTGAACGAAAAGACCAACAACGATTGAGTTTGGATTTTTGGTTCCGACTGTCTCCGCTTCAGTCCACACCTTCTGCTGGATATCCTCCGATCGGCGGATTCCCTCGGTAAGCTTGCCCGACTGAACGGCATCCAAACGCGCAGCGACGTAGTCGCGCAAGAGATCGCGAACTTCTTCCCCCCGCTCAGGAAGCATGCCTGCACGCAAATAAGTTGTTCCAATGGCGTTTGCCTCATCGAGCAATACCTGCCGTCTCGTATCGAACCGTTGTGCAGCCAACCCAAACGTGAACGCAAGAATGAACGCGAGTAGACCAAGCGTAGCGCCAACCATGGTACCTAACGGAGCTTCCTTCTCTTCCTCGCGCCGGCTGCGCCGATATTTGCCTAACCGATAGCCAAACTCGACCGAGAGCAGGACCACAAACAGGATCACAATGAAAAGAGCCCAAAGCGGCAGAACGTCCATGGGTCCAGTACCTTGCATGAGTAAAGGGCTCACAGATAGCTGATGGATTTGCGCATTTCGATCAAAATCCTGGATCTTGAGTGTTCGAGACAATGCCTAGTTGCATTACCGCCTCATGAACATGGATAACGAACTACGTTCGTCGACGGCTGGAGTTGACAATTCCGCCTGTTCGGGAGCGCACGCATCTTGCGTGCAGGGTTCGGCATCTTGCCGAACACACACACACACACACACACAGCCGTCGGCAAGATGCCGACGTGTGCACGCTGGAAGCGTGCGCTCCCAAATTCACGTGCCCGCTAACCAGGATCAAATTCTTCCGTCCAGGAATTTTCGTATGTCTTGAATTCCTTCGCGATGGACTCCTGGATCCGCGGGCGCGTCCTGAATTTTCCAGGCGATTCATTCCAACGTCGGTGCCCAGTCAACTTCCGCTACAAGTGTTCGAAACCACTCCGCCCCGGCCGTGAGTCATACCGCGGTTGATTAGGACCGAGTTTTCCGGACTCGACACAACCCTGCTGTTGACATACGCAATCAATTTGCTGTTGTGATGTGTAATGACCATTCGCCTTGGAAGCGCTCCACACATTTTTTTACTCGCGCTCGTCGGGTTGGCGTTACAAGTGCCTGCTGTAAGAGGGCAGAATCTAAAGAGCGGAGTAACCGTTTCCTATCAACAGTCTGGCACCTCGCGAATCGCGCGTTTTAAAAACTCAAATCCATTCCACGTACGAGTGGAATTTTCCTATCAAGGCACGAAAACGCGTGGCTCCAGCGAGGCTTCTGGTCATGATGCGGTCCTTGTACCCGCGAATTATTTCGCCACGTATGGCGCTCAAGGGCTCTCTATCACGTCGGTCCGAATCACGAGCGTTATGCGGTCGGATTGAGCGCCGCTAACGTTTTCCGCTCGCATAACATGCGATCTTTCATGCCCGGCCAATGCGCGAATACTTGGCCACGCGAAGAGAATCGCTATCGCTGCTTTCGTGAAAAAAAATAAAATAATGGAATTCCGAAAAGGGCTGCGAGAAGGCACAGGACAAAAATCTCACGCAAATGCCTAACGAGAAAAAAAGGCGAATAGCGCTGATAAAGGACAAAGCCAGAAAGAAACCTGTTCCACGGAACCAGCAGCAGGAGCAGGAAACCAATCGCGGAACAAATCGGTATCCCCAGCGCTACCCTGCTGGTTCGATTGCTCCAGCAATATGCGCTGCTGATCATTAGCGAACACAAGAACAACATCGAAAGGCATATTCCGGCTATGCGGCGGAACTTCAGGCCGCCGGCAGCAGTCGAATAGCGACGAAATTCCTTCTCAAGCAGGTTCGATAATGCTTCGACTTTATCGGCAGACAAGCCGCTCACAGATACCTGGCGTGACGAATCGCCCAGGGAAATCGTGACTGACGAAATTGGTTTACCGCCTTGCTGGTACGTGTAAGAGAAACCGAAAACTTCATCTGGAAAGGCTACGCTGCTCGCAAGTGACAAGTGCGGGATGTCGATATCCTGGCTGTGAATAGCGATCTTGACACTCTCCTGACCGAGTTCTTCGGGACCATTCGCCGCATCGATAAGCGAATGGGTCTTCAGCAAAATAACATCGAGATCCGTTGCTCCCATTTTCAGGGGCGGCAGATCACGGACCTGTGAAAACTCCGCACCGTCGGACAGCGACGTTGCCGCGAGCCACGCGCAAACGCTCACAAGGACGACTAACCGCATTTTCGAACCTAACAAATAGTGGCCCTGCCCGGCTGAAACCAGGGACCGATTATCTTCCGCCTCTCCTTCTCGTACGCATTGCAATCACCGCCACACCGAAACCAACCAAAATCAATAACGGATACAGGATTGCCGGCTGCGGCGCGGTCCGCTTAGGCGGCGGCGCCTTTGGCCGGTTCGCAAACTCAATCGGTATCTTGACCTGCGAACCTGTGCCCGGCTGGAACCGCCACTGCGAATACGCTGCGAGGGCAGCGCCATCGAGTTGTGCGTTCCCAGTGCTTTGAAGCATTCGCACCCCTGCAACTTTCCCGGTCTGTTGATCAATGGTCACTAAAACCACGCCCTTTCCCGTCAGTCCTTGTTTCGCCCATTCAGGTCGGTAAACAGGCTGAGGCGTGTAGACCGCCTTTGGAGCTTGACCCGGAAGCGGAGCTCCTGTCTGTGCCTGCAATGAGAAAACGGAGAGAAACGCGAACAAAAAAACAACAACCGCGAACGACGAAACCTTTTTCCTTTGCGAACGTCTCCCGACATTACTGATCAGGCCAGACGCTGCCGCGCGCACCTGGGGATTCGACATTCGATAAACGCTTCGATCGAGCAAGTAATGAATGAATCCCGTCGCAAAGCCGATAGCCAGCAA
>JBLMXH010000085.1:0-37016 GCA_050257685.1 Nitrospirota bacterium | reverse complement strand
GCGCTGCCGTTGTCATCGGCGAGGACAACCAGCTCCTGGGCATATTCACCCACGGAGATTTCGTGCGGCATTTTCAATCCGATTCCAGGATTGGCGAACGACTCGTGGCAGACTTGATGACTTTGAATCCAGTCACCGTGCACAAAGAAAAACTCGCAGTGGAAGTTCTGAACTTGCTCCAACGTCATCGCATCGACGATTTGGTCGTGATTGATGACGACAACGTGCCAGTGGGCATCGTCGATTCGCAGGATTTAACGCGGTTAAAACTATTGTAGGCCGTTGCAGCAATGGTCTGGGGAGCGCACGCGTCCCGCGTGCTGGCGAGCGTGTTCTCGCGATCGCGAACTTTTCGTTGGCTGGGCAACCACTGAATACGCCTTCAAGGAAGCTTGTTTCGGGGAGACGCCGAAACCAACACGCGAGACGCGTGCGCTACCCAGACAGTTGCGATCTCGCCAGCCGCGTGTAAGCTCCGCGCTCTCGCTGCTGTAGCGCTTTAGCGCTTCAATGTTGCAACGATGTGACTTTTGTAACCAATCAACCTCTTACCTATGCCTGCCGCGAACGATCTACGCAGAGGAATGGCCATCAAATACAACGGCAATCCCGCCATTGTGCTCGAAGTCCATCATCGCACGCCGGGCAATTTACGGGCGTTCGTCCAGGCCATCATCCGCTACATCAACACAGGTAAAAGCGCGGATGTCCGCTTTGGTTCCACCGACAAGGTCGAGCTGGTCGAGATCGAAAGAAAGCAGCTGGAATTTTCCTACAAAGATCACAACGGCTATCATTTCATGGATCCCGAGACGTACGATACAATCAACTTCGCCGAAAATCTGATCGGAGATGCCAAAGATTATCTCGTGGAGAACCTTTCTGTGCAGGTGCTTTATGCGGAAGGCAAGGCCGTCGAGATCGAATTGCCTGCGTCTGTAAGTCTAAAGGTTATTGAATCAGCGGAAGGCGTTCGCGGCGATACCGCCAGTAACGTCACGAAGCCGGCAAAACTCGAAACTGGCAAAACGATCAACGTGCCGCTTTTCATCAAGGAAGGCGAAATGATCAAGATCGACACCCGCACCGGCGCCTACATGGGGCGCGCGTAATTGCAAGAGTAGCGCGAGCGCCTCGCTCGCAAATCCGTCGGTTCGCAAGCCGGAGCCTCGCGCTACTTTAGCGTATCCGTCATTCAGTCTTGCTTTCATCTCCGTAAATCTGCGTAATCTGCGGACGATTTGGCAACGAAGCGCAGATCAAAAAAGAAACGCGGCAAGCGTAATTCGAAACGCGGCGGGAAAGTTGTCCGGAGCGTTGCGCGCACATCCTCGAGAAGTTTTATCGCGGCACCGGAGCCGCTCACGGTGCCTACGCGTTGGGTGAAGTTTGTTTTCGGTCTGTTTCTGCTGCCAGTTTGTGGCGTGCTTACCCAGACATTCTTCACGGTGTTTGCGCGCGCGACTGTGACCCAACGGTTGTGGGCGGGGGAAGAGTTCTGGTTCTTCTCGTTAGGCGCGGTGCTTTGGTTGATAGCTTTCTTCGGTCTGCCGCGCCCAATCTTAATTTACGTGTTCGGGCACGAACTGACTCACGCGCTCTGGGTGTGGTTGATGGGTGGTCGCGTGAGCCGGTTCCGCGTTGGTTCGGATGGCGGACACGTGGTGACCACCAAGGCGAACTTCTGGATCGCGCTGGCCCCGTATTTCTTTCCGATCTACAGCATTCTGACGATCGCCATTTACGGCGGCCTCAGCCTCTTCGTAAACATGCAGCCTTATGGCCGACTGCTTTACGCCGTGATTGGCGTCACGTGGACATTCCATTTCACGTTCACTTGCTGGATGATTCCCAAAAACCAGACCGACCTTACAGATCAGGGCACGTTTTTTTCACTCGCCGTAATCTATCTAATGAATCTGCTGCTGCTGAGCGTCATGCTGATTCTGGCATCCCGGCAGATCACGTTTGAAAGTTTCGGAGCGGATTTGGTAACGAATCTCGGAAACTTTGTTACGTGGGTCGTCGATGCTTTCGGAAGCTTGATTGACCGCGATTAGCAATTGGCGTTTCACAGAAACGTCCTACAACAATAGCGAATTTGTAGGGCGTCTGTGTCAGACGTCTAACCAACATTGGTCAGTACCGCAAATGGCAGGATGGACAGCACATCACGCACAGGAATCTGCCGCTTCTGATGATGAATTGGTCGACACGTAAAGAGATCGTGCCCATCCTTGAGGGAAATGCTTTCCGCTAACTGAATCGCGGTATCCTGCCAAGCTTCCCCAATAGGGGGAAAACCAATGCGGGACGTGAGCCGTGGCGCAATCACGACAATCCAATCATCGTCGAGTCGTCGGATGAACGCGACGCAGGATTCTGCAAACGTTCCGCTCGTGTGAAGCGGTAGATATTTGCTGCGTTTGAACAGATCCGCGTGTTCACGACGAAATCGCAACATGCGTTGGGTTAGAAACAGTTTGATCCGGCCATCAGCCCATCTCTGCATCAGTTCTGCCGGGTTCACGCTCGACAGCGATTTGAGCATTTCCCGGCGCATCTTGTAGTCGACTGGACGCCGGTTATCAGGATCGACAAGACTGTAGTCCCAAATCTCAGCTCCCTGGTAAATGTCCGGCACGCCCGGTGATGTCAGCTTCAACAATGTTTGTGTAAGCGAATTGATCGCTCCGAGCCGAACAATCTCCTGCACCGCAGGAAGAAAAGCCGACAGGAACTTATTGCGCGGCGACTGATCCAAAATTCTAGCGACGAAATCGTGCATCGCTGCGTCCCACTCTTCGTTGGGTTGGATCCAGCTTGTGTTGATCTTCGCTTCCTTGAGTGCCTTGGTCATGTAGGCCTGGATCCGTTCAATGTAATCAGGAGCGGGCGCAGGCTCCGGCTCGCCATTTGCCTGCATTGGCCACGTGCCAAGGAGGGTTTGATAAAGCAGATATTCTTCGTTGGCATCCGGCGCTTCCAAATCATTGACCATCCGTTTCCAACGGTGATTCGCACTGCTCCAGCGTTGCAACGAACGCCGCCATAGCTCTGGGATTTCAGAGATCGCGACGATTCGGGCACGAACGTCTTCGCTGCGTTTTGTGTCGTGCGTCGACGTGGCAAGTAACGTCGCGGGCCACTCGCGCTGCCGGTCAAGGTTCCTCTCGTGGAAAACCTCGACACTAACTCCAAACTGTTGCGGCTCACCGCCGACTTCATTTAGCGCTGACAGCCGGTTGTAAATATAGAACACCGTGTCTTCGAGTCCCTTCGCCATAACTGGCCCAGTCGTCTGCTGAAATTTGAGAACGAACTGCGCGTGCGCGGCGCGTCCGGCGGCATCGAGATCCTGGGGCGACCGAAGCAGCAATACGTCGCGCAAAAAATTGAAAATCGATTCCTCCATTGCCAGGTTGCGGCGTTTGGCTGCGGCGATGGCACGTTCGACGATTTGCCGATCCTCTTCGCTTACGGGTTGACCGGGCTCCACATAAGTCCGGTAAACGGGGAAGCAGGCGATCGTCTCGCGTACGGTGCGCGAGAGCGCTTCGAGCGTGAAATCGCGATACCACCTGTTTCGCTCGGATAAACGATCGAGCAAATTTCCTAAAACGTCGACATCGTTGGCCAGAGCAAGCTTCATCACCAGGAGTTTTTTCGCGTAGAGCAAATGACCGAAAGGGACAGAGTGCCCAATGAAACGGTGAAATGTTTTTGTGATCGGTGCTTCAGCCGAAGGTTCGACCAGCAACTGCGTGAGCTGATTGGCGAAATCGTAGCCTGTCGTTCCATGTACCGGCCACTCTTTGCGCAATGTTTCCGAGCCGGTGAGAATTTTTTCAGCGATCATGTAGACAGCTCGTCCATCGCGAGGCAACCCGATCGCAAGCGCTTTGGCGGAACGCTGCTGAAGTTTCACCAGATATTCGCGGGGTAAGTACAGACCGTCAGGATGATCGATTCGGAGGCCGGTGACTGCGCCCGTGCTCACCAATTCAAGAATCAGGCGGTGAATGGTGTCGAAGACTTTTGGCAACTCCACCCTAATCGCGGCCAAATCGTTTACGTCAAAAAAACGGCGATAATTAATTTCTTCGGCAGCGACCCGCCAAAACGCCAGACGATACGACTGTGCATTCAGCAATTCGTCGAGCTTGTCAAAACTGCGCGGGTCGCCCGGATTTCCATTGATCTGTGCGAGGGCTTTTTCGATGGCCTGTTGTACTTGCGGTGCCTCCGCACAACGACGCTCCAGCCGGCGTTTGATAATTTCCTTCTCCCTGTTGCGCTCCGTGATTCGTTTCGGGTCGGTCTCCGTGCGTTTCGGCAAGTATTCAAGCGCGGTCAAAATGCTTTGGAGTTCCGCGTAAAAAACGTCCTCCTTGTATTCGGCCAGATTTTCTAATGCGACTTCCAGAATGTGGCGATAAGTGCCGGGCGCGATCGGCAAGCTGCGCTCGCCATAAAGCACATAAAAGGTTCCTTCCTCGAAGCGCACCCGTAATTCGCCGCGTTCCAGCACGCGTCCGTATTGGTCACCCAGAATTGGCAAGAGGACCCTATTGCGAAGATCAGTCTTCAGTGGCTGCCACTCGATATCAAAATAACGGGCATATTGTGAGCTCGGCCCATTTTCCAGCACGTCCATCCACCACGCGTTGCGATCGTCGGCGATGCCGACATGGTTCGGAACAAAATCCAGCACCTGACCCATGCCGTGCGCCTGCAGCTGCGCGACCCAGGCATCATAGTCCCCGCGCGAACCGATGGCCGTGTTCAGCTTGTTATGACTAGTGATGTCGTACCCGTGCAAGCTGTCGGGACTAGCCTGAAAATAGGGTGACGCGTATACATCGCTCACTCCCAGCTCGTGCAAATATGCGACGATTTCGCGCGCGTTGCCAAACGTGAACCACCGGTTGAATTGCAACCGGTAAGTGCAGGTGGGAATGCGTGGATGCTTGCTCGCCACCACGCAATTTCCTGTCATTCTGAGCGAAGTCGAGGAATCCCGCGGCGAAACCGAAAAGTGGTTACGCGGGATCCTTCGACTCCGCTTCGCTCCGCTCAGGATGACGGTTCCTTGATTGCGCGTATCACATCCTCTCAGGCACTTTAATGCCGAGAAGATCCAAGCCCCGTTGGAGCACTCGCGCAGTAAGGTCGGACAACATCAGACGCGAGCTGCGGGCTGGCTCCTCTGATTTCAACACCGGGCAAGCTTCGTAAAAGGCGTGGAAGCTGTTCGCCAACTCGAACAGATAATTTGCAAGGATGTTGGGTCGAAATCCGTTCAACACTTGCGGAACGATTTCCGCGAACTGACAAACTCGTTTGGCAAGATTGACTTCCGCGGGATCGATCAAAACCATTTTGTCGCCATTTGTAGCCGCTGCACTCTGTTGCCGTGATTCGTTCCCACTGAGCGGGGCGGCTACATCGGCTTTACGAAAAATCGAGCGAATTCGGACATACGCATTCTGCAAATAAGGCGCAGTATTCCCGTGCAGCGCGAGCATCTTGTCCCAGGAAAAAATATAATCTGTTGTCCGGTACTGTGAGAGATCTGCGTATTTCACGGCTCCGATGCCGATCTTCTCCGCAATCTCGTTCTTTTCCTGTTCACTCAGATCCGGATTTTTCTGGTCGATAATTTTTCGTGCGCGTCTACAGGCCTCCTCGAGAAGCTCGCGCAGAGGAACATTCTCACCCGAACGCGTCTTCATTAATTTCCGATCTTCTCCGAGCACGCTGCCAAATGTGACGTGATGCACATCGACCGTGTAACCCTCCCGTCGCGCTACCGCGAAGATCTGTTTGAAATGCAATATCTGCGGCGCACCAACGACGTACCAGATCGTGTCGGATTTCAACTCGTTAACCCGATAATCAATCGTGGCGACATCGGTTGTAGCGTAATTGAACCCGCCATCGCGCTTGCGAATAATCAGAGGCTTATCAGCCAACTCGGGATCATCGCTGAAGAACACAACCACAGCGCCTTCGCTGATTTCCGCTACACCGGCCTTGAGCAGGCGATCTACCACCCCGGGCAATTGATTGTTGTAAAAACTTTCACCGCATTGCAGGTCGTAGTGGATGTCGAGCAGGTTGTAAACGCGCTCGAAATCCTCCATAGAAAACGCGACGCATTCGTTCCAAATATCTGTGTTTTCTTTGTCGCCGGCCTGTAATTTCACGAGTTCCTGGCGACAAGCTTCACGAATGTCCGGATCACTGCCTGCTCGTTCGTTTGTTTCCTTGTAAATGCGGACAATCTCGGCCAGCGGGTTACGGTGCAGCGCCTCCGGGTCCAGCAGATTTTTCCACCCCCAAATGACCATCCCGAACTGCGTTCCCCAGTCACCGATGTGATTGTCGCTAATCACTTCATGCCCAAGAAATTTAGCGACGCGCGCCAGCGCGTCGCCGAGGACAGTGCTGCGGATATGACCGACATGCATCGGTTTCGCAACATTGGGCGAACCGAAATCAATGACGATGCGTCGTGGTGATTCTGTTTCAGGGATGCCGAGTCGTTCATCTCGCAAAATTTCGAGCGTCTGTTTTTCGATTGCCGGACGACGCAACGTAAAGTTGATGAATCCAGCGCCGGCGACCGCAGGCGGTTCAGAGACATCGGTAACATCCAAATGTGCAACGATCTTTTCTGCTAGCGCGCGGGGATTTTCGCCGCGCTGCTTGCCAAGCACGAGCGCCACGTTGGTCTGGTAATCGCCGAACCGGGGATCAGTTGCCTGCGTTAACTCACCGGCTTCTGGTAAGCCGGCGCGCGACAACGCGTCGGAAAGTTTTTTTGCTAGAAGAGATTGGAAGGTGTCCATCGAGTGATGCAGACAATCATGTCTGCTCGCGAAGTTTCAATTTCGCAGGCAGGATTGCCTGCGCCACATCTCTACGAACGTTCGCGAAAGATCGCCAAAATATCGTCGGCCGATTTCGCGCTGGCAAGACTCTCGCGCACAGAGCGGTCATTCAGGAATTTCGCGATGGAAGCCAGCGTACGCAGGTGCGTTTGAAATTGATTTTTAGGTACGATAAAAAGAACAACGAATTTTACCGGCGCGTTATCCAGCGCATCGAACTCAATCCCTTTTGTAGATCTTCCGAATGCTGCCACCACCTCATCGAGCCGATCGGATGAACAATGCGGTATGGCAATTCCGAATCCGATCCCGGTGCTCATGGTTTCCTCGCGTTGCCTCAGCGCGGCAAGAATAGGATCGCGATCAGCGGGCTTGATTTTTCCGAGGCTCACAAGCAGATCGATCAGCTCAACGATAGCGGACCAACGCTCAGTGGCCTTCATCTCCGGAATGATTTGCTCGGCAGAAAGTAAATTGGCGAGGGACATGCAGATGCTTTTCCGTGCGGGAGGCCAAGCTTAGCGGCAGGCTATAGGTTGACAAGCGCCTTTTGGGGGGCACGGGCAACTTGCCCGCCCTGTCCGGCATTCTGCCAGACGCCTTCTCTGCTTTGGATCTGTCTCCATCCTGAGTGAAAGCGATGCGAGGACGCATCGCACTCCAAAAGCTTTGCAAAACGATTGTGTTGCTCCTATTTCGCGCGAAGCGCCTTGGGAGTGCGGCGAGTCCTCGCGCCGCTTTCGAATGAATGGCTCCAGGCGAACTGATCCAATTACCCGGCGCGGAATTCGCCACCGCGTTGCACAGGGTACACACAGAGCCGCCGGCTACACGCCGGCGGCGGCGGGCAGAATGCCCGCGCTCCCCTAATTCTCCTCGCGAATCTTGTAATTCAAACGCCTCGAGAGCAGCCAGCGCACGCCAAACATGTCGATAGTAGCGCGCACGGCACGATTGCCCAGACCGTATTTAGTTTGACCAAAACGGCGGGGACGATGGTTCACCGGGATTTCGACCAGCCGATACCCCGCGTCTTTGATCAGCGCAGGAATGAAGCGATGCATTCCCTTGAAGGGAACCAGTGCGCTGACGCACTGGCGCCGCATCGCCTTCAGCGTGCAACCGGTGTCGCGCACGCCATCCTTTGTGTACCGGCTGCGAACGGCGTTCGCAATCCGGCTGGTGACTCGCTTCACACGCGTGTCCCTGCGCTGTGCGCGATAACCGCAAACGAGATCGGCGCCACGTGAAATTTCATCGACTAATTTTGGAATGTCAGCGGGATCGTTTTGCAAATCACCGTCGATTAGAACCAGGATCGCGCCGCGCGCGGCTTGAAGTCCCGCATACATCGCAGCGCTTTGTCCGGCATTTTTTTCGAAACGGATCACTCGCAGGTTCGGCGCGGCTTCAATTCGTTCCACGGTGCGATCTGCTGACCCGTCATCGACAAAAACGAATTCGTGATCAATGCCTCTGAGCGCTGCTTTGAGCTCCGCTTGCAGGATAGGAACATTCTCTTCCTCGTTGTACACAGGAACGATCACTGAAACTGCTGGAGAACTCGTCCTCTGATTCATGGCAAATTATTGAAGCGTACTGAAATCACATTGCAGGCGCGTCATTCCGAGAGAAGTCGACGCTGCAACGCAGCGAGCGAAGTTCGCGAGGCCAGGCTTTCCATCCCGTGCGTTACATTTAAGGGTTGCCGCGGGATCCTTCGGCTCCGCTTCGCTCTGCTCAGGATGACCCATATTGAGAGCTCGTGGGGATGACTTCTCATAATGGCAGTGTCCGATAACCTCGACAGAGAAACACCTGCCAAATCCTTATCCTCTTTTTGTAGCGTGATACTTCAATTGTTCCGACTGGTTCAGTGGATTGAAATGCCGCCTGTATATTGCGAGGCACACGTTCTTTTTCTCCAGCCCTGATAAAGAGCGCATCGCGTCCAACGAACAAATTGATGCCGTTCTCTTCGGTGTAAACTTCGCCGTCCGACCGTTGCATGCCAGGTTTTAGCTCGACGAATTGATCGTAACGCGGCCAAAACGAGAATTGATTCACCATGTCCTGCGACTCGGGAATGTAAGCAGGCGGATGGCCCGGACCTTCCACTCGTTTATCGCGCAGATAGAAGGAAATTTCTGATGCGCGATCGCGAGCATCAGCAATGAGAAAGAGTTTCTCGCCCAATTGCACTTCAAGATCGTTGCGTATTTTTTCCAGCGCCTCCGTCGCGCTTTTCCAGCCACGCATCCGATCACTCGGATCGCTACGCGGAAGCTGGTAACCGGCCACTCGCAGCAAATCTGTGTCCAATGCGACTACGCTCATGATCAATCCGACCAGGACCGCGACGCTGGCGCACATGCGTAGAAGAACGCTGGCCTCAACGCGTTCCGACCAGAAATACGTCGCGACCAGTCCGAAACCAAAAAAGGCGAGTCCGTCCCAATTCGGCGCGGCGCTCTTGTTAATCGAGAGAAGCAGATAAAAGACAAACACCGGCAAACCAAACCACATTAAGAACAGGATTTTGAATTGCCGATTGATCCGGCGCCAGCTCGCGATCACCCCCCACGCTAACGCCAGAAACAGCAGCGGCGAATAAACGAGGAAGTGTTGACCCAAAAATGAGAGTACCTCGGCCGGATGAAATCCGAGGCCGCGCTCGAGATTACCGCGCGACCGTAAATGCGCCAGCGTAATCCAGGCGTGCTGCGCGTTCCACACAATCGGCGGAATCGTGCAAAGAACGAACATGCCAATCAGCGAATACACGCGCGGCAATTTGAATTCGCGTCGTAGCCGTGGTACGAGCGCCAGCACGGCTAACACGGAAATCAATTCAAACGCATTCGTGTATTTGCAGAGAAACCCCAGCCCGATCAGCAGACCTGTAACGGGCCAGTACCACCAGCCCCGAAAGCGTTCGGGATTTTCGACGGCGAGCCAGAAGGTGAACATCGCCGCCATCCAGAAAAAAATCGATAACGCATCAATCGTCATCACGACGGCCCCAATATTGAAAATTGGCGTGGCATTTAAACCAATCACCGCCCACAGACCAGCGGTGGCGCCGAACAAACGGCGCGCAAAATAAAACAGCAGCAAACTTGTGGCCGCAGCCAGCACAGGGCTGAAGAAGCGGACACCAAACTCGTTCGCGCCAAAAACAGCGGTGCTCGCGCGTATGGCGAAAGCGATCCCAGGTCCCTTGCTGAAGTAGGCGGGCGCCAGTCGCTCCGACCACATCCAGTAATGTGCTTCGTCGAACGAAAGATCCGTCGTTGCCAATAGGCAAAGACGAATCGCAGTCAGCGCAGCGATAAAGAGCCAGACAGCGCGCGTGGTGCTCATGAAGAGTAGCGCGAGTCTTCGGCCCGTGAGATGACAGAGGGCAAGCGGGACGCATGCCCTGCCATAAGACTCGGGTGGCGTGCAAACACATCTGGCATCCATTTCGGCCCGGCGAATTTCCACACGGATTCAAAGAAGCTGAGCAGAAGCAACGCTTCGCCGATTCCGAGAAAAAGTGTCGCTAACACGTCGCTCGGCCAATGCGAGCCGAGGTAAATTCGCGAATACCCAACCGCCAGAGCCACAAACCAGTACAGCCAGCCGCGGCGCCGATAAAAGAGAGTAAAATACGTTGCAGCAATTGTGTTGTTCACAGTATGTCCAGACGGAAAGGATGGTCCCGAGCGGGTGCGGTCCGAGGAATCAGAAAACCGAATGACCGGTTTTTTGAACAGGGTCAGAAATTTTGGCCGTGCCTTTTTTAACTGCACCATCCGAACGCTCTGAACATGTTTCGGCCGATGACGGCCCACGCTCGATTTCAATGCACTCGTGACCGGTCCCGCGACTGCCAAAGAGATGACAAGGCAGATGACAAACGCGCGGGCTTTGAATCCGCCCAAAGCCAATGCGCCAATTCCAATTGCGATAAGGAATGGCATCCAAATCTGAGAGTCGCTCAACCCTGCCATTACCAAGTCGAGAGCCGGACTTATCCATTGTTGGTTTATAGCGTGAAAAAGAGCCTGCTCCATGCGAATAAGGATCAATCGGATTTAAGTTTTACTCGGTAGCTTTCCAATAAATAAACGCGGTCAAATGACGAAGCACGAATGGCCAATAACGGAATAAGCTCGACTTCTCGAACAATGAACGTGCGATCGAACATTTGCCATTGCTCATTTGGATTTCGTCATTCCCTCGTCATTCGTCATTCGATCTTCGTGATTTCTACTGCGGTCGCAGTGTTGTCGGTTTTCGCGGAGCCGACGCCATCGGCGAAAGACATTCTTGATTCCGTTCGCATGCTTGAGTCGCGCCAGCAGATCGATCTGCAAGGGCAGCTTCGTCAGGAGGACGTCGTAATTCCATTTCGCCTGATGCAGAACGGGCCCTTAATCCGGTATACGTTCACAAACCCGGATGAAACTCTGGAGTTGCGGCTCGGCGAAAACAGCTCACGCCTCGAGCTCGTAAGCGACGCTGGAACGAAAAAGGTCGGCGCGTCGAAACTCCAGGAAAAGATCCGCGGCACAATCCTGACCTATGGAGATCTTGCGTTCAAATTTCTCTACTGGTCCTCTGCGCGTGTATTAGGCGAGGAAAACGTCCGCACCCGGAAGTGTTGGAAGCTGCAGCTGCGCGCACCCTCGCGGGAGTCGCCGTATTCGAATGTGTTGCTGTGGGTAGACAAGGTGAGCGGCGCATTGATGCGCATGGAGGGCTACGACTGGAACGCGAAACTCGTCAAACGCTTTGAGGTGGTTTCTGCGCAAAAAATCGAGGGCCGTTGGTTCTTAAAACAAATGCGCGTCGAACAGCTGCAGCCCGGCACGAATCACGTTGAGGCGCGTGCTTATCTGGAAATAAAAAGGTAGGGCATGCATCCTCGCTTGCCCTGAAGCGGCCGTCCCAAGCCGGGCATGACCTACCCTAGCGCGGCTGATGCTGATCGGATTTCGCGCCACTCACGACTAGCCTGCGACCGAGGAATTCCTTGTCGTGCAATTCCTCCACCGCGCGTTTTGCTTCCTCGACGGTTTGCATTTGAACAAACGCAAAACCTTTCGAGCGCTGGTTGTGCCGGTAGCTTACGACCTCTGCGTTTTGTACGTGGCCAACGCCGTTGAACAATTCGAAGAGATCGCTCTCGGTGGCATCGAAGGACAAATTGCCGACGTAAAGACGCGGCGACGTGACTTCAACTCGTTCTGGCTTCCGCGCAGGTCGCGATGGCTGCGCGCCATTGCGCGGCTGTGCCGCCGCTTTCTTTTTCTCGCCGCCATTTCCGAAAAATTCGGCAACCCGCTGCCAAAACGTCTTTTTCTGCGTCTTCGCCGGTTCCTGTGGTCCCCGAAAGCGTTCCTGATTTCCTCTGCGTCGGCCCCCACCGCGCGAGCGACGTGGGCGTCTTCCGGATGAATAAGAGTTCATGTTGATCCTTAACTGTTTTCCAATTGTCAAAAGGGCGGAGCGCCCCGAAAAGGCTCGGGACACAGTCCGTGGCGCGCGACTCATCAAGAGTCTCAAACTCGTTCCAAGTCCCGCCATCGCGGGACGACGCCGATGGAAACTCCGCCTCGTCATACCGGGAATAGCCTTGTCTCAAAGCGCAAGCCGGCTTAATCAACGAACGAAACAGTGATGCTGCGAACGTTTGCAGCATCAGTTCAAGAAATCTGAATCGTTGTAGAAACCGGACGCTCGGAAGATCGAAGATTCCCGACATCTCGGGCTCATTATGGCTTGCTTACCGGGGTATTGCAAGTCAGACGCGTCGGACTGGGCCTCGCATCCAATCGTCGCGCAGCGAATACGCGCGTGATTTGAGATATTCGCGGGGACGCTCGCCGCGAATGGGCCTAACAAAATAGCGCAATTCGCGTCGGCTCAGGCGTGGTTCGTAGCCAAACTCCGGCATCAAATCGCGGCAATGCCATTCCACCCAGCCGATCTCGTCTTTGGAAAGCTCACGTTCCCAGCGGCTCACAGGTTCCGTGCTGATCTGCGAAAAATTTATCCGCGCGGCGGAGTTGCCGCTCCAGAACTGACCCACTTTCGTTGGCGTCAACACGGTGTCCGGATCGAAGTCAATCTCGAGGTATCCGCAAACTTCTTCCATGGTCCTGGCTGGTTCGCGCACGAGCCGTTCATACTGCACGACTAGTCCAGGAACTTCGGCGTCGCGGACGCGCCTGGCCAGTTTCGCAGCGACCCGCCAATGCGCGATAACGTAATAAGTTGAGAAGCGCCCGGTCTGCCGTGTTTTCTCCAGCGCGATTTGCGCGGCGAGAATGGCACGCGGATCCCGCAGCGTTATGAGAATTTTTGCACTCGGAAACCGACTCACGATCGCGGTGACGTGATTTCGGTTCGCAGGAGTTTTCTCCACCCACCGCGTAACCGTATCAAGCGAACGTTCAAGACTCGCCGCGTACGCTTTCACCATGAGCACCAGCAAATCCTCTTGCGCGTTGGCAGGATCGAATGCGGCACGCTCAAACGCCTGAAGAAAATTCTCGCGAGGAAATGTCGCATAATTGCGCTTGCCCCATTTGCATGGGCCGCCAAACAGCACGTTGGACAGGGAATGTTTCGTTAGGTAGTCAAACTGTGCCCGGCGGCCGCGGGGCGCATACTTGGTCAGGACCGTGGGAAAATATGCCGTTTCCTCGGGCAACACGAGCAGTTCGGGATGACTGTCGAGCAACGCCACCAATAACGTCGTCCCCGATTTCGCCTGGCCAGCAACAAAACAGGCGCGTTGGTCGAAAGGGAGTGTGGAAGTCACGAGCAGAGATTACAGCAGCTAAGCGTGAAAGGGTAATTCCGTTAACTAGAAATGAGACGGTGTGCAGAGGACTGCTCGCCTACCCACAGTGGTAGGGCGCGTCACCCCGTGCGCGCCGCCCTTTGGGTTTTCAGAAACCACTCAACGAATTTGGGCAGCCCTTCGCTCAATTTCGTAGTTGGATTGTACCCGAGCAATCTTCGCGCTTTGGAAATATCGGCGTATGTACGCGGCATATCGCCAGGTTGTTCGGGGAGCCGATTGATTTTTGCTTTTTTTTCCACGGCATTTTCAATTGCGAGAATAAGATCCTTCAGCTGAATCGTCTGACTCTCGCCGAGATTAAAGATGTCATAGATTGGACCATCGTAATAGAGAGCAGCCATGGTGCCCTGAATAATGTCAGCGATGTAGGTGTAATCACGCTGAGTCGTGCCATCCCCAAATTGATCGATTGGTTGGCCGGCATAAATGCGACGGGTGAATTGATGAATCGCCAGGTCCGGCCGCTGCCGCGGGCCGTAAACAGTGAAATACCGTAAAGCTACGACGCGCATCTGGTAAAGGTGCGAGTATGTCGAGCAAAGAAATTCGCCTCCAATTTTTGTCGCGCCATATGGACTGAGCGTTTGAGTCAGATGTTGCTCCTCGGAAAATGGGACGCTCTTTAAAGCGCCGTACACAGACGAACTCGAAGCGAAAATGAATCGCTCAACTCCCGTAACGCGTGCCGCCTCGAGGAGATGCAATGTTCCAAGAACATTGGTGTCATAGTAAAGCCGCGGGGATTGAATAGAGGGCCGAACGCCAGCGCGCGCAGCGAGGTGGATAATCGCTTCTACTTTTTCGCGGCGAAACACAGTTCTTACCGAGTCGTTCTCGCGAAGGTCGACGTGGCAAACGGTTACGTCTTTTGCGAAACCAGCGATGTTCGCCTCTTTAATCTGCGGATCGTAGAAATCGTTGAAATCATCAATGATGACCACTTCGTGCCCGACGGCGAGCAGCTTCTCAGCCAGATGCGACCCAATAAAGCCGGCACCGCCTGTAACCAGGATTCGCATGGCGCCAAATTAGCCACAGATGGACACGGATGGACACCGATTTTGCAGTTGTAGCCGCGGGCAGCGTCAACCGCGGCGGTATGTGACGTCATTTCCGAAGCCGAGCTCAGCGCCCGCGGCTACATCAAGCGGTTTTAGTAATTGCGCGAATGTAGCAGCAAATACATCCAGTTCAGTGCAAGCGCAGAGATGATTGAGACACGCAAAAGCGTTTTCGCGCGCGGTGTCGAAACATGGATGCGCAGTCGCGGTGTGCGCGCCATCAGTGTTGCAATTGCATATATGTCGAACGCAATCACGCCGCAAATACCCGCGAACACGAATGGATTCCAGCACAACGCGGCAAGAAAATTGCCATGGAAGAATTGGATGCCGCACCGCGTCATTCCGCAGGTGACGCACGGCAAGTGGGTGAGATCGTGAAACACGCAGCGCGGCCAGGGCAACCCAAGGGCCAGCCAGGCAGCTGCAAAGCCGACCGATAATACCGAAGCGCTCAACCAAATCAACTCATGGTCAAGTTCGCCCGGAGCAACCCGCCGAACGGAGAACTGCATTTTGGCGAGTGCTAGTGATGCGCCGCAGTCCAGGCGCCCATGGCACCGAACATAAACGCGATGAGTAATCCGCCGCCGCAACAAACTATGACGGGGAGGAAAACTGCCAGAACGGCGCGACCAGTGTCGGTTTCATGAGCGCGCGCCAATCCAATGCAGTTGCAAACGAGTGCCCAAATGCCGGATATCAATCCGCCACAAAGTGGAATGATTTGCAAAGGACCAGCAGAGCCTTGAGAAAAGGCCAACACCCGAAAAGTGGTTTCAAACGGCTGATTGGCCCCGCCAACGATCATCAAACAGAGATGCACGACCCCGCTGCCGATAAATAGACCAATCACGATGAACAGGGGCAACAAAATGATCACGGCAACAGAGCCGATGCCCATTCCGGTCATCGCAGCAAGGCTGTTATTCCGATCCGCAAACACGCCGATCGATTGCAGCCCTAGCGAGAACAGAAACGAAATGATCCCACCCACGCACCCGCCGATCAGCGCATAAATGAGCGGCTCGCCCAAGCCGCCTTCACGCTTCATCACGCTGAATGCTTCGGCTGGACGAGTAAGCACCATTGTCAGTGTCTCGACAAACGCATTAAAGAAGCCGCGCTCTTGACGGTGCTCCCACGGCAGACCCGTGCGGCCCGCGACCGTGGTTGAACCCAGAGCTGCACCGGGCTGCACAGGCGGAACGGCAGGTGCAGCCGCGCCTCCGAATTCTGGGAACTGCGACAGCGGCTGCCAAGTAGCCATACCCTCGCGCCAGCCGATATCGGTTGGCGCAAACCGGCCAGCGGTCAGCCCTTCACGGACTTCCTGCTCTGAGAAAACACCCAGGCTCGTAGTGCCCCGATTAACATGAATCATCGCCATAATGGCCCGTTTTATTAAGGGGAAAAGTAGAGCGCAAGGTTAAATGCGCGATCACGCAGAGTTGAACGGTTAAGAATGTTGAACAGTTAACAAGGATCTAACGGTTTAACCGTTTAACGATTCAACCGTTCAACTTTCACCCTTATCATCCAGCGCCCGCCAGAAATACCACGCTGCAACAGAGCGATACGGCCGCCATTTTTCGCCATGCTTCATCAGTTGTTTCGGCGTGGGGAGTTTCCGTTTGCGAAAAGTTTTCGCAAACCCCTTCTGCACCCCGTAATCGTTGACTGGCCAGACATCCAGCCGGCCAAGATCAAACAGCAGTAGCATCTCCACAGTCCAGCGACCTATGCCGCGCACTAATGTAAGACGTGCGATTATTTCGTCATCGCTCATTCGGAGAAGGGCGCGTGCTGATGGCACAGTACCGTCGATCGTCTTTGCAGCGAGATCCTTTATCGCCGCGGTTTTGGAGCGCGAAAGACCAGCCGCGCGAAGCTTCTCATCCGGTGTGGCGAGAACTTTTGCCGGGTCCAGCCATTTTGTTTTCGGATAGAGTGCGCGGACCCGGCCCCATATTGTTGCGGCCGCTTTCCCGCTCAGTTGCTGGTAAACAATCGATTCCGCTAACGCGTCGAACGGACGGACCGAAACAGCGGGCGTGATTTCATATCGGCGCGAGCGTCTGATTAACTGCGCCATGTGCGGGTGACTTTTGGAAATATGCCGGTGCGCGTGATCGTGGTCCATTTTTGAGGAGCGTAACTAAAATGACGAATGCTGAATGTCGAATGACCAATTAATGATGAATGACGAAGCTCGAAGTCAGCGCCCCCACGCCTTGCTTTTTCGTCGTTCGGATTTCGGGATTTCCTTCGTCATCGCTATTCGTGCTTCATTTTTTCTCTGATCGCGCTTGCCAGGTGAAATCTTTTTGGTTCGGTGATTTCCATGGATACGCAACTTACTTGGTACGGTCAGTCCGCCTTCAAGATTGTGACCCCGAGCGGAAAAGTTCTGCTCGTCGATCCGTGGCTCTCGAATCCAGTTTTCGAAAATGCAAAAAAAGAAATCGCTGCGCTCAAGCATGTCGATCTTATCCTGATTACGCACGGCCATTCGGATCACGTCGGTGACGCGGTGGAGATTGGAAAAAAGACGGGAGCAAAACTCGTCGCAACCTTCGATCTAGCCGACGCGATGGTGAAACATCTCGGCTATCCGGCGGAGCAGGCGCAAATGGACACGGTTGGTCATTTTGGCGGTGAACTGACGCTGCTGGATGGCGAAGTAAAAGTCGCGTTCGTTCGTGCGCATCATGGATCGGGCGTCGCAGCGGATGATCGCTACGGGTTGCGCCATGGCGGTGCGCCCGGCGGTTTTGTGATTACGATTCGCAGCGGCCCGACAATTTATCACACAGGCGATACAGATTTGTTTTCCGATATGGCGCTACTTTCGTTGTTCCACGACATCGATGTCATGCTCGTGTGTATCGGCGACCATTTTACCATGGGACCCGCTCGTGCGGCTGAGGCAGCAAAGATGGTCAAGGCGCGGACAGTGATTCCGATGCATTACGGAACGTTTCCGATTTTGACGGGGACGCCCGAAGCATTTGGACGCGAATTGAAAGAACGTAAAGCAGAGGCGGAGCTACGCGTGATGAGAGTCGGCGAGACGATGCCGCTGCACCCAGCTTAAAAAGCTTCAAGCGGCAGATCGACCTCTAAGTCGCTTTGTCCCTTACAATTAGCCCCTCGGGCATTCGACTGCCGGGCCGCTTCATACGGTCATGGGCAATGATCGCACCGAATTGAATCAAAGATGTCGGGTTTGATAAACATTATGAGCTCAGCGCCACCGGTTTCCCCGGAAAAAGAGTCGTTGAGGCGACGAATTCCAGAGGTTCTCAGAAATGCCGCAGACAGACTGGTCGATTCGTTGAAGGTCAATTCGGTTTCGGAGCAGGTGCGGGATGGGCGGCGACGCATCACTAAGCGGCGCACCGTATACAGCGAGCCTTTAGCAGAGCTGGCGAATATCTACTTTCGCATGGCCGGCATACCGATTCGTTTCTGGGCGAGAGTTGAAGACTGGCAACACTGGGAACTGACCTCATTCAACATGTTGAATGGCGATCAGTTTCATGCCCGCGCCGTAGGCGCGAACGCGATCTGCGCGGACAGGCTGCCAGGGCGGAGTTTATTGCATCATTTGAATCAGGGCACACTCACAGGAGAAATGATGGAGGCAGCCGGCCGTGAATTACGGCGAGCCCACCAGTTGTGGAGCGATGACTTCCGCGGCCCGTGGTCACATGGAGATGCAGGCACCAACAACGTGCTCTATGACGAGAAGACCGGCCGGGCGCGGTTGATCGATTTCGAAATTGTCCACGACAAATCGTTGTCCACGAAATCACGACATGCAGACGATTTGCTCGTTTTTATTTTGGATTTACTCGCTTTGGCGCCTAACCGGCATTGGCTCGGCCTGGTGCTGGCGTTCCTCAAAGCGTACGACAGTGCGCCGGTCATTGCGCATCTAAAGAATCAACTCGCCGTGCCAACGGGCATGGCATGGATCTGGTGGGGCGTCCGAACAAGTTTCGCAAAACCCGCGAAGGTCAAACGGCGTCTTCAAAAGATCGCCGGCGTGGTCGCCGACCTGGAATATTACCGCGCGTTCGCGACCGAGCGAGCGCGGAAAACGCGGCGTGCTTCAATCACCTGCCATACAACCAGGCCGGGAATTCCGAGAATTAACTCGCGCACCCGGGCAATTAAGGAAAGCGCGAAAGCAGCGTCGCCGGGGATACCGAGCAAATTACCAACCACCACGTAGCCCCCCTCCTGGACCCCGAGCGCGCCGGGTACAGGAAACATCACCGAGCGAATCGTGAGGACCATGCTTTGAAGAATCACTGAGTTCACGACTGTCGCGTGCAATCCGAGCGCGTGAAGAGCTATCCAGATTTCACCGGAACCCAGTACCAGTGATATCCCCGTCCAAACGCAGCATCCGATCACGCCGGATCGCCTTGCGTACTGTGTTCGAATGGCCTCGTCGAGAGTGTGGCCGCTGTGCACGAGTGAATGCCAATCCTCTGCATTGGCCAGCCGCGAAATCATCTTTCCAATAAAGCGAAACATTCCCAACCGTTGGACGACATAAAATCCGATGATCGCGAGAACTCCGATAACTGTTCCGATCAATGTTGGGCGGACGAAGCTCTGGTGTCCCGTGGCAGTAACAATCAACGCCAACCCCAAAAGTGTGAAAACAATCTGGACGAAGACTCCGAGAGTAATGTCCACGAGAACGCTCGCTGCGGCCGTCGGAATCGGTGTGCCGTGTAGCGCGGCAAGCCGCGCCCGAATGACGTCACCTCCGACGCTGGCAGATGGTACGAGCGTGCTGACCGATTCGCCAATCCACCGCATCCATAACAGCTCCCATAGTGGAAGGCGCTGCGATCTCGGAAAGAGTGACCACCATGCAAGCGCGTCCAGCAAAACCGGGATTGCAAAATGATAAATTACAACCGCGGCAATCCACCATCCGGCCGAAGCGAACGCCGCCATAACCTGCGGCGCACCCTGATGAACAAGTAGAAACGTGAACAGCGCGGCACCGCCTGCGACGAGCAGGTAAAACACAATCCGGATTCTTTTTCCGCCTTTCATTTCGATACACTTCGGCTGGGGAGTGGACGCTGGTTCGGCGACGAATCCCGAATTGTAGGGCAACCGCCTCGGTTGCCAAATGAATACCGGCAGGCGAAGTGGCTACTCGCCTATCTGAACTGTGCGATTCGGCACAGGCTGCGCTGAAGTCGCTAACGCAAGCGTCCTTCGCTGCATCGACTTTCCCAAAATCATGCACAACATCAACCACAGCATTCCGAAAATAACTGCCGCAAGTACATCAGTGAGAAAATGCGCGCCAAGAGCGATTCGACTAAATCCCACGAGCACAACCAGCGATGCGGCCCCGAAGACGCAAACGAATCGCAAACGACGCCCATTGAGCAACGGCAGCAGAAAAAGAAGCAGTTGTCCGTAAAGCAGAGTAGCACCCATCGTATGGCCACTGGCAAAACTGTAACCTGACCAATCCACGAACGGCCCATCGACGAATGGCCGATGCCGGTGAACCAAAATCTTGATCCACTCGTTCAGCAGCATCCCGCCTGGGACGGCAATGATCAGCGTGACCAAAGACAGCCACGATCGTTTCCAAACAAAAAATAACACCAGGGCGAACAGAACGATTCCGATCCATTCACCGGAGCCAAACTCTGTAAACGCGTGCAATACAGTCACAAACGTAGGGGTCAGACGTTCATGAAACCATGTCGCAATGCCATGATCGGCAGTCCAAAACGGATTTTGTACGGCCAGAGTCGCCGTGGAATTCTGGAGAGCAGAGAGGGCGTTTATCACAGAAAAGCGGAGGAAGTGTACAGCGAAGAAATGACGAGTCAATTAACGTTTAAATTTAATAACGATAACGCCTGAACGGTCGCAATTGACTGCGGGAATTTTAGCGAATGATGCCCGCCCAGGCACCTCAATTGAAATATTCCTTGCTAAAATAGTTCCCCTTCGATACATCGATTTCACCCAGTTCATCCGATATGTCGATATCCGGGTCGCCTTAACCATTGTGAAGAGATTTCGAAAATTCGCTGCATTCTTCGTCGGCCTCGGAATTGCATCAGCAGTGGCCGGCACGGCAAGTTTTGAGGCACAGCCTTCCCCCACTCCACCGGATGAAAACTCACACGATCTCTTCTCGTACGAAACAACGTACACTTTCGATAGCGATTTCAGTGAGTCCAAACTCGGCCATGGCGATTCTCTCTACAACGATTTCAGCTATGACCATCGGTTCCTGATCACCGGTAAATGGTACCTCCGACTCGGGGTCGAATACGAACGGCACGACTTCGACGGCACGAATAATGGCTTACCTGATCATCTGCAAGCAGCGTACGGCCATATCGCGGTCGAATACGTTGTGAAAGACTTTCCTGGACTAGGCCTCGAACTCGACCCTGGTGTTTATTTCCAGGATAACGCCACTTGGAATGCTTTTGATGTGCCAGGAAAAGTTTTTGTCTCGTTCCCCTTGAAGAAAGACAAGGTCTACGCGGTCGTTGGTTTGGGATGGGGGCAATTTCAGGATCCGCCAGTCGCGCCGGGTGGCGGTATTATCTGGGTCATCAGCGATAAGCTGCGTTTGCAAGGCGTGTTTCCAAAACCTGCTTTGATTTATCAGCCGAATGACGATTGGGATTTACGGATCATTGGAGAGCTAAATTTCACGGGGTTCCGCACTGACGATGTTGTCTCGCACACAGAGCACAAGCTGGACCTCCACAACGCCGTGCTTCAATACAGCGAGGATCGTGCGGGCGTGCAGATCGGTTATACCGGCATTAAACACCTTAAATTGATCGCAGGCGCAGGCGCCACGACCGACAGACATTTCAATTTTTTCCGCGCCAGCCAGGAAAAACACACCGAGCCGGCTCCTTACGTCAGAGTCTCCGCGGAAGTGAAATTCTAAGGGAATATTTCGCCGAGTTTTCTGGCGATTCCCTGGTCCCCGCGAACTTTTAGCCGGCCGGTAAGATAGGCCCATGTGCCGCTGAGTTGGTCATGGCAAATGGCGACCCAATCTTTGTCTTTAGCGATGAAAGTGACACTCGGGTTTGGGACTTTCCCTTTTCCCATCTTGTACGTCCCATCCTCAACGTCGATCCACCATTGACCGCCATTTGGTCCGCTTAAATCCCATTGGTAACGAGCGTGGACGCCTTTTGATTTTGCGGGTTGAAAGCTGCCACGCATCGAATCAAACACTTGCTGCGGGGTCGACTCGTCATGTGTCGCCGGAGCAGCCGCTGTTGCGCCAACACATAGTCCTCCGGCAACTACACCGATGATGGGCAACAACCGCAGCTTAGCTCTCAAAAACTTAAGCATTTTCGTCATTCCCTCATTATTTGTCATTCGTGGTTCGTGATTCTCGTGGCCTCATTGCTCAATTCGTCTTAAGAGAAATGCGGCGCCGAGAAATGTAATCGCCGCTCCAGCCAGGAGGATGACGAGATCGCTTACATAAAACTGTAGACCCGCGCGGTACATGTTCACCAACCGAAAAGCGCGGCAAAAATGTGTCAGAGGAAACAGTTCGGCAATGTACCGAACGGCCTGCGGTAATTGCTCCAACGGAGCAAACGCTCCTGAAAGCACGAACACTGGCAGCAAAAAGAAAACTGAAAACTGGATCGCCTGCGTTTGGGTGCGCGAGAAAGCCGAAATCAGCAATCCGAGTCCAAGCGAACAAAGGAGGAAGAGAAGGCAAACAAGCGCCAACGCCGGCAGATCATAAAATGCAACGCCGAAGTGCCAGCGGCTCAGCAGCATTATGACGACGATCAGCACACTCGAAACCACAAGATAAGGCAACATTTTCCCAATCACGATTTCACGGCGCCGGAGAGCAGTGATCATCAATTGATAAAGCGTTCCTGACTCTCGCTCTCGCGCGATCGTGCAGGCCATCAGCGTCACTGTGAGCAGTTGTAAGATTAAACCGATAATTCCGGGGACAACGTAGTCGATGACGCGCGATTTCGGATTGTAGAGCAATTTGCGATCGACCGACCACATCTCCATCATGGAAACAAATCGTTTGCGGATTTGCACAGGAAGCTGCTTGCCTAGTTCAAAAACTTCCTCTGGCAACGTCTCGATCATCCGGTCTCGCTGTTTCAACTGAAAATCGCCGAGGCTCTGTCGAACGCTGCCTTCTACAGCATCGGCTGTGTTGATATCACCGGCATCCAAATAAAGCAGCAACGGCTTCGGATCGCCGTTTTCCAGGCTCTCGTTCCAGCCCTGCGGTATCATCAGCGTTGCCTTTACATGATAGGCGAGCAAATCCGATTCGTTTTTTATATCGGCCGATCCGTAACGCCATCGGAACGTTTTGTTCTTGGAGATTATGTCTATGAACTCCTGTGAGCGCGGTGTGTTGTCCCGATTGAGCAACATGCATGGCACGTCGGTCAATTCGCTTGTTTCAAAGGCATGACCGAACAGTAGCGTGAACAGCGGCGGAAGCAGCAGCACAAGGAGCAGCACTCGCCGGTCCCGGTAAATGTGCAGGAACTCTTTGTAAGCGACGCTCGCGGTCGCTTCGAATGACAGCCATCTCATGAATCGGATCGCTTCAGAACGCCGTCGTACCCTTGTGAATACGCAGTGAAAACATCTTCCATATCGGGTTGCACCCAGCGCTCGCCCAGCAATCGAAGATCGGGAAACGGCCAATTCTCGCGCCAGTTAGCCATCAGTTGCTCGGCTTCCGGAGCGTAGAGGCGAAGGCTTCCGCTGCGCAATGAGACGCCAAGCAGCTCAGGCATGTCGCGCAACCGCATCAACGCTGGCATGAGAGGTTCAACGTCAATCTCAAGGAGATGAGCGCGAAAACTTTCCTTCAGTGCGCGCGGTGAAGCTTTTGCCAGCAATCTGCCATTCTCGATGAATCCAACTTCAGTGCATCGCTCGGCCTCGTCCATATAGTGCGTTGTAACAAAAATCGTTTTTCCCTCGTTGCTTAGATCGTAGAGCAGATTCCAGATTTGCTGTCGGTGCACCGGATCGAGCCCGCGGGTCGGCTCATCTAGAAATAAAACAGAAGGATTGTGGACAAGGGCGCAACCGATCGCCAACAACTGGCGCATTCCACCAGACAAATTGTCAGCGGTCGTGTTTCTTTTTCCTTCCAAATCAATTACCCGAAGCAAGCGGTCGATTCGCTCCTCCACTTGGGCACCCGGCACGTTATAGGCGCCGGCGAAAAAGCGAAAATTTTCCAGGACCGTGAGATCGCGATAAAGGCTAAAACTTTGCGGAACGTAGCCGAACTTGGTGCGAACCTTTTGCCGCTCCTTCCATGTGTCCACTCCTTCGATGGTGGCGCGCCCACTGGTTGGATGCGTGAGGCCGCACAACATTCGCATCGTGGTCGTCTTACCAGCTCCATTGGGCCCAAGAAAACCAAAGATAGTACCCGCCCCGATTGTCAGAGAGAGGTTCTCAACGGCATGGACGTTGCCGTAGGTCTTGCTCAAATGATGAAGCGCGATAACGGGGTCATTCATCTCAATCTTTATTGCGGTGATGATCTAAATTTGCAACCATGGCCAATTGGCTAACAGGTTATCTGTCATGAACGTTGAAACTATTTCAGGAATTCGATGGCTGGCCCAGGGCTTGGTTGCCGTGACCGGTGTTCTCTCGTTGATGTTGATTGCCGGCCCGAGAAGCGCGTGTGCCGATCCTGTCTCTGAACTCGCTTCGTTCTCAATCTTCGACAAAGTCGATTTGGCGCAACTGGCAAAAAGCGACGTGAAAACGGCGCACGGTCCGCCGATGAAGAATTCGCGTTTTCTCGCCGTCCAAAGTTGCTATGTCGCGCCGGGTTCGCCTGCGCAGCAAATGAACGCGTTGCGTCGGTGGAACCCGACAAAATATCGCGAACTGAAGGTGTTCCTGCACTCTGACCTCCCGTCAAACCCGGGGCCCGCTAATTTCGAGAGACTTAAGAACGCGCCGGACAACGCCTCAGTGCGTTCGTTCGTGACCGAGACCCAGAAACTCGGTCCCGAACTCCAGATCAGCAAAGAAGAGGCAAAGCGGTTTTCTGCCGCGACTGGAGCAGGCGGCGGAGGCGTTATACCTCCGGCAATCGTGGCGTTCTGGACGGATGTCTTGACTGCACGAACGAAAAGCTTTGTGTCCGGCGGAATGGCGGCCCAGCAGCCCTACGATCATGCCGGTCCCTCTATTCGTGCGAGCGATGAAGTGAATGGTTTATTGCGCGAGCAGGGAAAGATTCGCCAGCAGTTCTCGGGACTGCTTGGAGCCACTGGCATTGGGCGCGGCGCTGGTTCGCTGCCTGCCGAGCTTTACTGGGAACTTCTGGACGCGAATGATCATGGCGTCGTGACACTGGGCGCGTCATACAGCCGTGGCGGAGCTGGCGGAACTTATCAAGCGGCGGATGTTCTCTACTACGCCAGCGGCGGTTATTATGTCGCGCTCACGCTTTATCAACTGTGGCCTGTCACTGTCGATGGAAAACCGTCCACGCTTGTCTGGCGCGGCGACATGATTTCGTCAGCGGAACTGGGATCGCTACATGGCGTGGAACGGCTGGGTTCGGAATCATTGATGATGAAAAATATCGCCAAAGCTGTTACGGCCTTTCGCCGAGAGAGTGGCGGTCGATGAACGAATGAAATTGTCCGCGTTGAGATCGGTAGTTTTCATCGTAGCCGCACCGATTTTCTTTGTCAGGACGGGGCTTTCGCAGGAAAGCAACGGTTTCTGGCCACTGACGGGCGAGTTTTCTGCCGAAGCGACGTACGTTGGCGAAGGTAATGTGGAACGGGGAGGCAAACAGGTGAACGATTTCGATGAGATTGATTCGGACCTCCTTCTGGTATTAACGCCACGCACAAAATTTGGCGTGCTGCGACTCGGTGCAGAATGGCAGCGATACTCGTTCGGTTTCCCAGAGAAAACGGCTCTACCCAACACGCTGCAATCCTTCAACACAGTGATCGGACTTGATATGCAACTTTCGGATTCCATCATCGTGAGAGCGGAAGGTCAGCCCGGCCTCTATGATTCCGGGTTGGGACATTTGGACTGGGACGACTTCAATCTGCCGTTCCTGGTGGGCGGCACATATATCTTTAGCCCGAACGTGCAGCTTATCCTCGGTGTGAGCGTTGACGTGGAACGCAAATATCCCGTGATCCCTGCCGCAGGGATTCGATGGAAAATCAGGCCGGAATGGCTGCTCAATGCCGTCCTGCCGACGCCGCGTCTTGAATACGAAATGAATCGTTATGTGTCATTGTATGCGGGTGCAACCTTCAAAGAAGCAAGTTACCGCGTGGACGAGGATTTTGGCGATGCTCACGGAATCTCGCGGCTTAACAATGCAATTGTCACCTATAGCGAAGTTCGCACTGGCGCTGGGTTTGACTGGAAGATTTCGCCGATTGTGACATTCACCGGCGAGGTTGGATATCAACCATACCGCAACTTCGATTTCTATCGCGCTGAAGTGCGCTATCACCAGGACGGTGGTGCGCCGTACGGGACGATTTCGTTGCACGGCGCGTTCTAGCGCCGGCGCAAGGTCCGGGCACTCAGCCAAGGGTACGATCCAGCGCGCCGATCTTTCGCGTTTCCGGCCAGCGCCAAGCCACGCCGAGTACGACAAGGATCGTTCCGATGCCTCCTGCGACAACCGAAATCACCGGGCCAAATAGCGCAGCGGTCAATCCCGATTCCAATGCGCCGAACTCGTTCGATGTGCCGATGAAGATGTTGTTCACGGATGAGACGCGCCCACGCATTTCATCCGGCGTAACCAGTTGGACTATCGATCCGCGGATAATCACACTCACGCTGTCGAACGCTCCAACCAGACATAGCAGCCCGAGTGATAACCAGAATATCTTCGATAATCCAAAAAGGATCGTAGTAATGCCGAATCCTATGACGCACCAAAGCAAAGTTCTTCCGGCCTGCTGCATCGGAGGCAAGTGCGCAACCGCCAACGCGGTCGCGAAGGCGCCGATCGCCGGCATGGCGCGCATCCATCCAAGCCCCACAGCTCCGACATGCAAAATTTGATCGGCAAAGATCGGCATCAACGCTGTCGCGCCGCCCAGCAAAACCGCAAACAAATCCAGCGTGATCGTGGCCAGGATAACCTTCCTACTAAACACAAACCGCAGCCCGGCCATCAGACTCTTCCAAGTGCTCGCATCAGATCGATCTGGTACCTGTTTGCTGCGACGAATCCGAAGAACCAAAAGGAAAAATGCAAACGCACACAACGCGTCCAGCAAATACACGAACGAGAATCCGATGTATGCCACCAGTAATCCGCTTAGGGCGGGCCCGACGACAGATCCGATTTGAAAGACGCTATTGTTCCATGTCACCGCATTCGCAAATGCGTCACGCGGAACGAGGGTCGGGAAAAACGAACTACGCGCCGTCCAACTGAATGTTCGCGCTGATGCGCCAATGAACAGAATCAGATAAATCAGCGGAACCGATGCATCATCAAAATGATACATCGGATGATGCCGCTCGAACACGGCGGCAACGGTGGCGAGGGCACGGTTGCCCTCGCGCAACGGCGCGATGAGAGGAATGGAAAGGTGTTTCCAGGAAACCAGAGCGAGTGCTAACGAACTGATTGCGCTCAAGACCTGCGACCAAAGAATAATGCGCTGACGACTGAATCGATCCGCCAAATGACCCGCTGGCAGGGAAAGCGTAACCACCGGGACCGCAATGGCCAGGCCAACAAGGCCAAGCGCAGTCGCGGAGTGTGTTCGCGCATAAATCTCCCATTCCACTGCCACGGCGAGCATTAATCGCCCGGTGATCGACAACAGATTGCCGGCTGTAAAAAGAGCGAAATCGCCGAACCGAAATGCGGCGTATGGATCGTGAGGCCGCGGTTCGGCTTCCACCGGCAGTGGAACCGCGGGGCGTTGCGGGTCCGGTGACCGATAGGAACCAGAATTATTGGAATGGGGCATGCTCGAGGGCGCAGATCAAACGCGCACCAGAGTCTAGATTGACCGTGTAACACGGCAACCCTCACGCATTCAACACGGTCCGAAAGGGGTAAGCACAGCGGATTTACCTCGCAGCGAGCCGGTAAGAAAATTCCTTAAAAGACGCCGATTTTGCTTCCATTTCTGAGTTCCACCGCCTAAACTCGGCGCCCTTAAGGCAAAATGGATAACATCATCGAGGCCAGAGAACTGCAGATTGAGCGCAAGCACTTCTATGTCGAGCTCAGGGAAAATGAGCGAGGCAGGTTCTTGCGTATCACCGAGGAAGCTCACGGCCGCCGCAATAGCATCATCGTGCCTAGCACGGGCGTTGATGAGTTTACGGCGACGATTGCTGAAGTTCTTACCAACGGCGAGACAGCGCCAGCTTAACCCCCAACCGATCATTATCGGTGTCGCGGCGAGCGGGCTCGCCAGCTCGTCCGCTTCGCAGTTACTGATTACAACGAGGAAACAGCTCGGTTTTGTACCGAATCGTTGACATCGCGACACTCGAATTTAGTTTGCCGCTTCGTCATTTCAGCGGTCGCTGCCGCTGCAAATTATGGCCACAAAACGAAAATCTGATCTTCGAAAACGACTTCAACGCTCGCGGAAACCGACGCGAATTCGATCGCGCAAAGGCGCCGCTGCAAAGAGAACGCGCACGCCGCGCTACGTTTATTATTTTGGCGACGGTCATGCTGACGGCACAGGCACGATGAAAGCCTTACTGGGCGGCAAAGGCGCAAACCTACACGAGATGACGAGGATCGGGCTACCTGTCCCGCCGGGATTCACGATTACCACTGAGGTTTGTAGTTATTTTTACGATCACCATCGTTCTTATCCGCCGCAGTTGGAAGCCCAAGTGGCGGCAGCTATGGCCAAGATCGAAAAATCCACCGGCAAAAGGTTTGGCGACCAGGAACGGCCCTTGCTCGTGTCCGTGCGCTCTGGCGCGCGTGATTCCATGCCGGGGATGATGGATACAATTCTTAATCTCGGCATGAACGACGAAGTGGTCGAGATCGTCACGAAGAAATCGAAAAACGCGCGGTTCGCCTGGGACTCTTACCGACGATTCCTTCAAATGTATGGCGACGTGGTCATGGGCGTGCAAAAACGCCCCGGCGAAGACCACGAGCCATTCGAAGCTGCGATTGAACGGTTGAAGGATGAGCGCTACGGCAAGCACGATTTCCCGGATGTGCGATTGACGGTCGCCGATCTGAAAGAGCTCGTGCAGCGGTTCAAAGCCTTGATTACCGAACGCAGTGGAAAGTCTTTCCCCCAAGATCCAAACGAACAACTTTGGGGTGCGATTGGAGCGGTATTCGGCTCATGGATGAACGATCGCGCTATCGTTTATCGTCGGAAGTATGGCATCCCGCACGAGTGGGGAACGGCGGTGAACGTTCAGACGATGGTGTTCGGCAATATGGGCGACACCAGCGCCACGGGAGTCGCATTCACGCGCGACCCGGCCACCGGCGAGAAGGTCTTCTACGGCGAATATCTCATCAACGCTCAGGGCGAGGATGTGGTGGCTGGCGTGCGCACGCCACATCCGATCGCTGATCTGGCGAAAGAAATGCCCGCGGCGCACAGCGGGTTGATGAAAGTTCGTGCCACGCTGGAACGACATTTCAAGGACATGCAGGACCTCGAATTTACGGTCGAGGATAATCGCCTCTACATCTTGCAAACTCGAAACGGCAAACGCACCGGCCATGCGGCAGTGCGTATCGCCGTAGACATGGTTGGCGAAAAATTGATAACCAAAAAAGACGCGGTTCGCCGTATCCCAGCCGATTCGCTCTCGCATCTGCTCGCGCCAGTTTTTGATCGCAAGGCAGTACGGAACGCCAGGAAAATTGGGGCCGGTCTTGCTGCGGGTCCGGGAGCGGCCTGCGGCCACGTGGTTTTCAGCGCGGAAGAGGCTGTCACACGTGCGCATCGCGGAGAAAAGGTCGTGCTCGCGCGCATCGAAACGTCGCCGGAAGACCTGCGCGGCATGATCGCGGCCGAAGGGATTCTCACCGCGCGCGGTGGCGTTTCTTCGCACGCGGCCCTGGTTGCGCGGCAAATGGGCAAAGTGTGCGTGTGCGGCGCGACCGGAATTCAGATCGACTACCACAAAGGCATACTGCGCGCGAACGGCACGACCTTGAATCGAGGCGATTACATTTCGATCGATGGCACGGCCGGAGAAGTGTTTGCTGGCGAAGTCGCCACTGCGCCGTCGGAGATCATTCAGGTTCTGGTGGACGGTTCGCTCGATCCGAAGAAAAGCGTCACGTATCAGGAGTACGCGAAGTTGATGAAATGGGCGGACGAATTCCGCAAATTGGGGGTGCGCACAAATGCCGATACGCCCGAGCAGGTCAAAAACGCCGTCGCGTTCGGCGCGGAAGGAATCGGCCTCTGCCGCACGGAGCACATGTTCTTTGAGGGCGACCGGATCGACGCCATGCGGGAGATGATTCTTGCGGGCACAAAGCACGAGCGAGCGCGAGCACTGGCGAAACTCCTTCCTTACCAGCGCGGAGATTTCATCGGCATCTTTACGGCACTAAACGGTTTGCCCGCTACGATTCGTTTTTTGGACCCACCACTACACGAGTTTCTGCCCGCCGATCACGCACAACAGAACGAACTCGCAAACAAGCTCGGAGTTCCCGTTGATCAAATTTCGCGACGCGTGCATGAGTTGCACGAATTCAATCCGATGCTTGGGCATCGCGGTTGCCGTCTTGGAGTCACGTTTCCCGAGATTTCCGAAATGCAGTCACGCGCAATTTTTGAAGCCGCCGCGGAGGTGCAAGCCAAAGGCATTAAGGTCCACCCTGAAATCATGATTCCGCTGGTGGGATTCCCTCGCGAACTAAAGCTCCAAATCGACATTGTCCGGCGCGTCGCTGATGAGGTCGCGAAGGAAAGAGGCGCAAGATTCAAATACCTCGTAGGAACCATGATTGAGATCCCGCGCGCCGCGCTTTTGGCGGACCAGATCGCACGTGACGCCGAGTTCTTTAGCTTCGGCACGAATGATCTCACTCAGACCACACTGGGAATGAGTCGCGACGACTCGGGCAGTTTCCTTCCCGCGTACGCGGAGCTCGACATCATCAGTTCAAATCCATTTGCAACAATCGATCAGAAGGGTGTTGGACGTTTGATGGAGATCACTCGCGACCTCGGCCGTAAAACGCGGCCGAACATCAAACTCGGAATTTGCGGCGAGCACGGCGGCGAACCAAACAGCGTCAAATTCTGTCATCGGCTCGGTCTCGAGTACATCAGTTGCAGTCCATTCCGAATTCCGATCGCACGGCTAGCGGCAGCGCAGGCAGCGCTTGAGAGTTGAAGCGCGTCTCGCGATTCGTAGTCTCTTCTGATGCAAATGCGCGAACCGATTTTCGACGTTGATTCGTTCGCGCGCAGACACATCGGCCCGAACGAGGAAGAAGTCGGCGCCATGTTGCGCGATGTTGGTTCCGACAATCTCGGTGCGCTTATCGACGCAACTGTTCCGAAGGACATTCGCCTGAAAAAGGAGTTGCGTCTGCCGGAAGCGAAATCGGAAGGCGAAGCCTTGGTTGAGCTGCGGGGCATTGCACAGAAAAACAAAATCGCACGCTCGTTCATCGGAACCGGCTACTACGACTGCATCACCCCGCCTGTCATTCAGCGAAACATTCTCGAAAATCCTGGGTGGTATACCGCATACACGCCTTACCAGGCCGAGATCGCGCAAGGGCGGCTCGAAGCCCTGCTGAACTTCCAGCAGATGATCATTGATTTGACTGCCCTCGACATTGCGAACGCCTCAATGCTGGACGAAGGCACCGCGGCTGCCGAAGCGATGGCGCTCTGTCATGCCGTAGTTCCCAACCGGAAGAAGTTCTTTGTAGCCGATAATTGTCATCCCCAAACCATCGCCGTGGTTCAAACCCGGGCGAAGCCGCTCGGAATCGAGATCCAGATCGGGGAGTACTCGCGGTTCCAATTCGACAAAACATTTTTCGGCGCGCTGGTTCAATATCCTGCGACCGACGGCGCGATCTACGATTATGCCGGTTTTGTCCGCCAGGCACACGATGCCGGTGCGCTGGTTGTGGTTTCGGCAGACATTCTTGCGCTGACACTCCTCAAACCGCCGGGCGAATTCGGTGCCGACGTTGCAGTCGGTAACACGCAGCGTTTTGGCGTACCACTGGGATTCGGCGGACCGCATGCCGCGTTTTTCGCTACGCGGGACGATTTTAAACGTCACATGCCCGGCCGATTGGTGGGCGTTTCACATGACGCTGAAGGTCGGCCCGCGTATCGACTCGCATTGCAAACGCGCGAGCAACACATCCGCCGCGACAAAGCGACCAGTAACATCTGCACGGCCGAGGTTCTCCTCGCGGTCATTGCGTCGATGTATGCGGTTTATCATGGCCCCAAAGGATTGCGCGCAATTGCCGAGCGGGTTCACCGCCTAACCAGTCGACTTGCGGATGGTCTGCGGGCTATTGGCTGCACAGTTACGCACGAGAGTTTCTTCGACACGATCCGGGTCGAGGTGAAATCGAGCACAGTCACTGTGGAACACGCGGCTAGAGCCGGTTGTAATCTGCGAGAGCTCGGGCCACGAGCGGTCGGCATTTCTTTGGATGAAACGTCAACATCACGGGACATCGAACTGCTGATGTCCGCCTTCCGCGGAACAAACGTTCGCGATTTCGACGATGACAACGTTGGTGACCCACCAATCCGCATTCCGCAATTTGCAATCCGCACTACAGAGTATCTCACGCATCCGATCTTCAACACGCATGACACTGAAACGGAGATGCTTCGCTATTTGAAGAAGCTGGAATCGCGCGATCTGTCGTTAACAACCTCCATGATCCCGCTCGGTTCCTGCACGATGAAGCTCAACGCCACCGCGGAAATGTTCCCGATTTCATGGTCCGAGATTTCCAAATTGCATCCGTTCGCTCCACGTGAACAGGCGGCAGGCTACATGGAAATCTTCCAGCAATTGGAAGAATGGCTCGCAGAAATAACCGGTTTCGCCGCCATTTCATTGCAACCGAATGCGGGATCGCAGGGTGAATTCGCAGGTCTGCTAGCGATACGCGACTATCATGCGTCGCGCGGCGAAGCGCATCGCAACATCTGCCTCATTCCGACGTCAGCGCACGGCACGAATCCGGCCAGTGCAATCATGGCAGGATTCAAAGTGGTGTCAGTCGCCTGCCTGAAAGACGGAGATATCGATCTTGCAGACCTTCGCGCAAAAGCGGTCCAACACGCGGGCCATCTTGCTGCGCTTATGGTCACCTACCCATCAACCCATGGCGTGTTCGAGCCGACGATTCAAGAAATTTGCAACATCGTGCACACACATGGCGGTCAGGTTTACATGGACGGCGCAAACATGAATGCACAGGTCGGTCTTTGTCGGCCCGGTGATTACGGCGCGGATGTTTGCCATCTGAATTTGCACAAAACGTTCTGCATCCCGCACGGCGGCGGCGGCCCGGGTGTGGGACCGATCGGCGTAGCGAAACATCTCGTTCTATATCTTCCACGCGAATACATCATGGACGCAGAGACTGGCCGGGTATTGTTTGGCGAAGAACAGGACGGAGATCGTCCACCTCCCGGCGGCACAGTGGGGGCTGATTACCGGCACGGCACAGGCAGGAGTGGCAACGTTGCGGCCGCTCCGTGGGGCAGCGCCAGCATTCTAACGATTACATGGATGTACATCCGCATGATGGGCCGCGACGGTTTGAAACGCGCGAGCGAAGTGGCGATTCTCAACGCTAATTACATCGCTAAACGGCTCGAACCGTACTTTCCCGTCCTTTTCAAAGGGAAGCATGGTCTCGTCGCCCACGAATGCATCATTGATCTGCGCCAGTGGAGAAATGCAGGCATTGAAGTCGAAGATGTAGCAAAGCGTTTGATGGATTACGGTTTTCACGCGCCGACTGTTTCGTGGCCGGTTGGCGGCACAATGATGATCGAGCCAACCGAGAGCGAATCGAAAGATGAGCTTGATCGTTTTTGTGACGCAATGATTTCCATTCACGCCGAAATGCAGGCAATCGCAGATGGAAAACAGGATCGCCAACGCAATTTGCTCAAGAACGCACCGCACACCGCGCGACAAATCGCATCCGACAAATGGGACCGCTCCTACTCGCGCGAACAGGCAGCTTTTCCCGCGCCCTGGACGCGCGACCACAAATTCTGGCCGGCAGTTGGTCGCATCGACAACGTCTATGGCGACAGGAATCTGTTCTGCTCCTGCCCTCCTATTGAAGAATTCGAAAACCGATAGCGCGAGCGGACGTCATGCTTCCGGCGCCAACTCCGGGGCGCCGACGCGAGTGGGAACGAGGCGAAGCGCGCTGCCGTTCGTTTCCTCGGCAGCGGGACCGGCTTCGTGATATTCGGCGTCGCTGTTCACCTGCCATAGATCGTAAAGCTTCGTGTCAGCGACAATATTTTCTGCACACAACATCGCTGTCATCATGGCATGATCCTGGTTGTTGTATTTGTGCATGCCGTTACGGCCAACCAGGTGCAGGTTCGGGTAACGCGTGTCCAGTTCCTGACGAATAGTGGCGACGTGCCGCGCATAATCGTCATCGTAAACCGGATAGGCTTTCTTCTGACGAACAACGCAGCCATCAACGAAATCGCCATCTTCTGCCAGCCCGATCTGAAGCAATTCGCGTTTTGCGAGCTCAATCAAATCTTTATCGCTAGAGTCCCAGAGTCCGTCGTGTTCAAAACAGAAATACTCGAGACCGTAAGCAACCTTATCCATGTCAGGTACCATTTCGGGCGACCAGGAACGGAAATTCTGAACACGGCCGACTTTGACGCTCGGGTCGTGAATGTAGATCCAGTTGTCATCGAACATCTGGCGATCTTTCAAGATCAACATCACTGTGACGAAATCGCGATACTTAAGGCTTTCGGCTGCGCGATTGGTTCTTTCACTCACAGGCGGCGACAAACCGCGGACAAGCTCTCGCATGGGTGCGGATGAAATGACATGCTCCGCCTGAACTGTTTGCCGATCTCCGTTGCCATCTTGGTATTGAACGTTCCATTGTCCGGACAAATCGTCGTAGGTGCAGCCCGTCACTCTGCAGCCCATCTCCAATTTGCCACCCAGTGCCCTCATCTTTTCGGCACAGGCCTCCCACATCATTCCGGGACCCCGTCGTGGATAACGAAAAGAATTAATCAGGGTTTTGATGACTTTGCTCCGGTCGCCGTTGTAACGCTGCGGGATAAGTGCATTCTTGATTGCGCTACCTAACGACAAGCCTTTGATCCGTTGCGCTGCCCAGTCCGCGGAAATCTCGGTGCAGCTCATTCCCCAGACTTTTTCCGTGTAGCTTTTGAAGAACGTGTTAAACAGCCGTTTTCCAAATTGATTGCTAACCCAGTCTTCGAAATTCCGCGGGTTCCGGACGGGAAACAACCGTGCCTTCCCCCACGAAAGGACGCACAAAATCGATTTCAAAACGCCGAGCCTCAGCAGCGCTTCAATTGGCTTCAACGGATAGGAAAAAAATTTGCCACCGTAAAAGATGCGCGATGAACGCGGTCGCATAAGCATGTCGTTCGGCAAAATCTCGCTCCACAAATCTTCGACCGCTTTCGATTTGGAGAAGAAACGGTGCCCGCCGATATCAAAATGAAAACCCTTATAAGTTGCCGTGCGTGAAATACCGCCCACGTAAACGGGATCGGCTTCCAAAACGAGCACGTTAACGTCGTTTTTGGAAAGCAAATAGCCAGCCGTTAGACCTGCCGGACCTGCACCGATGATGACGACTTTTGGCTTCATGCTCCGCCTACGCGACCCAGTGGCCCCGGGTGAAATTCCAGACGTACCAGCCCTGTACGCAGAACCCCGCAGCGCTGACCAGCGCTACTGCCGCCGTCCCAAAAGCCCGCACCCACACTGGCGGCGTGCGAAATTGACGCAGAAAATTTAAAAGCGCCAGCACGATTAAGGCGTACGAGCTGAACTCGTACCGCAGCATGCTTTCCATGTCGACGCAGGCGACGCCACTCACCGACAGGTAATAAATCGTAGCGGCACAAAAATAGACTCCTACGCGCATCGGCAGGCCGGCTCGGCGACGAGTCGCTGGAATCAATTCGACAACAGCAATGGCAACGAGGAGCACGGCACCCAACGTCATGGACAACTGGCTCATTTCGGTTGGATTGTTTAGTGCCGGAACCAGCCAGCGATAACTTTCGGGTCTAACCACCGCAAGGTAATCGGGCACAATCCCCCAACCAGCCGCCTGCGTGAGCATATAAAGATTCCAGTGACCCCAGCGCAGCTGGCACAAAACAAAAAAGGCGATTCCCCCGCAGGCCGCCACAAACGTCAAAGCGACCGCTGCCACATTTCTTCGAAGCCACTTGCGTGGGTTGAAGAACCCACGCCATCCCGTTTGAAATGCCGAGCGCACCATAGGAAAGGCGGCACACACAATGCCAACAATTCGGGTCGCGGACATCACAATCCCGTGGATAGCCGCGACTACTCTCGCCGTACGCCCTTCGGCAGTGCTCCAATAAATAAAGCCAAGCAGCGCCATTAGAAAAAGCGATTCCGAATATGCGGCGACTAGGAAGAAAGCCGCCGGGTTGGCGAGGATGAGCAATGTCCCGCAGATCTGAAGCGAAGGCGCAACTTTCCAACGATTGCAGAACAAAAAGAAATACGTCCAAAAGCCCCACGCAGCGAACTGAGCGGTGATCAAAAGCGCTGTGCCGCTACTAATGTTGAATGCATTTCGGAGCAATGCGGCAATCGCCGGATACGCCGGAAAAAATGCGACGTTCGAGACTTCCATTACTTTGTGATCGATCGGGGGAACAATGGTCTGATATCCCCGATCGATAATGTTCATGAACCAATAGCTGTCGTGTTGAACCAGTGCGGAGTAGCGCCCGCGGATCGGCTCTTCTGGAGCAAGGAGAGCCACGGCCATTGCAATCTGCAAAATCGTGACCATGCATCCCGCGAGCAATGGCGTTAGGAACCGTGACAGGCGGGTCATCAATTCATAATCGCAAAAGCGCCCCG
>JBLMXH010000084.1:0-11869 GCA_050257685.1 Nitrospirota bacterium | reverse complement strand
CGCATCCTCAACACGATCTGGCTCGGCAACAGATGCGCGGCTTCGGCGGGATGGTGACAATTGTTTTGAAAACTGATCTTGCCGGAACGCGGCGTTTTCTCGAGAACACGCATTTGTTTGCCTTGGCGGAAAGTCTGGGCGGAGTGGAAAGCCTGATTAATCATCCTGCGCTCATGACGCATGCCTCCGTGCCGGAAGAACAACGGCAAAAGCTCGGCATCACCGATTCGCTTGTCCGACTGTCTGTCGGCGTCGAGGACGTTCGCGATTTGATCGATGATTTAAAGAGCGCGCTTGAAGCGATCTGAGCTATTTTTCATTAACACCTGGCTTCAGCCAGGTGCTCACATGAGCGAACGCCAAAAAGCTGTTTTAACAGCTTCGTATCGTGATCGTTCGCGAAAAAAGCCTTTGAAACGGCTCTCAGGGTTTCCTACTCGCTCGCACCTGACTGAAGTCAGGTGTTAATAAAATTGCGGCGTTGCGATCGGGCGACCGCGATTTAATTGCTGATCGAAGGGCGCCCGTTGAAACGATCTGACTTCTGAGGAGCGCACGCGGCCGCGTGCTGTTTCCGACGCCCCGCCGGAAACGTCTGCGTCTCTGATCGTGGTGGAGCATTCGTTAGTCATTCGGCGAGGGCGCCGAATGTAGCACGCGAGGCGCGTGCGCTCCCCAGAATACCGGCAGATTGCGCGTTGTGATTGAGACATAGCGATTTATTCTTGCCGCTCATGGGTAACACCTTTGGCCAGCTGTTTCGTGTCACTACGTTTGGCGAATCGCACGGAGGCGGTATTGGCGTGGTGATCGATGGTTGTCCACCGCGCATTGAAATTTCCGAAGCGGAAATTCAACGAGACCTGGATCGTCGTCGCCCCGGTCAAAGCAAACTGACGACTCAGCGCAAAGAGGAAGACCGCTGCGAAATTCTGTCGGGCGTTTTTGAAGGAAAGACGCTCGGAACGCCAATCGCAATTCTCGTTCGGAACAAAGACGCTCGACCCGACGATTACCGCGAGATCGCGCGCAAATTTCGGCCCTCGCATGCCGATTACACCTATGAAGCTAAATACGGAATCCGGAACTGGCAGGGTGGGGGTCGCGCCTCTGCGCGCGAAACGATCGGTCGCGTGGCCGCGGGTGCGATTGCAAGGAAGATATTGTCCGCGTCGTACGCCAATTTCGAACTCGCGGCTTACGTTACGCAAATCCATGAACTGACGGCGAAGATCGACCGTTCGACTGTTAAAACCGAAGACGTTGAGAAAAATGTTGTCCGGTGTCCGGATCCTGCCGCTGCGAACCAGATGATTGCGTTGATCGAGGAGATTCGAGATGCAGGCGACTCCGTCGGCGGGGTGATCGAATGTGTGGCGCGTGGCATCCCGGCCGGACTCGGCGAGCCTGTGTTCGACAAGCTCGAAGCAGACCTGGCGAAAGCGATGCTGAGCATTCCAGCCGCGAAAGCTTTCGAGATCGGATCCGGTTTCAGAGCGACGCAGATGCGGGGTTCGCAGCACAACGACGCATTCGAAACTCGCGCCGGAAGAATTCGAACAATCACCAACAACTCGGGGGGCGTCCAAGGTGGGATAAGTAACGGCGAAGACATTTACTTTCGCGTTGCATTTAAGCCGCCTGCAACAATCGCGCTCGAACAAAAAACCGTCACCAGTTCAAACGAAGAGACTGAGCTTGCCGCCCGTGGGCGTCATGATCCGTGTGTTCTTCCACGAGCCGTGCCGATCGTCGAAGCAATGGCTGCGCTCGTTCTTTGCGATCACGCGTTAAGGCAAAACGCGGTTAATTGCGGCATTCCCAAACCGTCTCACACGAAGTCCGCCAAGGACACAAAGGGATGACGGAGAACAAGATTGCTAAGCAGATCTTGGATGCCGCGTTCGTTGTTCACACCAAGCTCGGTCCCGGGCTGCTCGAGTCTGTTTACGACATCGTACTAGCTTACGAGCTCAAAAAGAGAGGTTTGACAGCGGAACGTCAGAAACCGATGCCAATAATGTACGACAACATTCGATTTGATGAAGCATTTCGCTCTGATCTCGTCGTGGACGGAAAAGTCATTGCCGAGTTGAAATCTACGGAAGCACTGCTTCCGGTTCATGCGAAGCAACTTCTGACACAGTTACGTCTCAGCGGCTTGAAGCTGGGTCTGCTGATCAATTTCGGCGAAGCGCACCTGAAGAATGGGATCAAACGTGTGATTAACGGCCATTTGGATGCCGATGATCCTGCTGAGTTTTCATTGTGACCTTTGTGGCCATGGTGTGAGGAATCCGGAAATGAACTACATCGCCACGATCGGGTTGGAAGTACACGTGCAGCTCAAGACAGGATCAAAAATGTTTTGCGCGTCGCCGGTCGAATTTGGCGCCGAGCCGAACACTCACACATGTCCGGTTTGCCTCGGGTTTCCCGGTGCGTTGCCGGTGATGAATGAGGAAGCGGTGCGCATGACCTTGCTGACAGGACTAATGCTCGGATGCGATATCGCGCCGGTCAGCAAATTCGATCGCAAAAATTATTTCTATCCGGACATGCCGAAAAATTATCAGATCTCACAATACGACATGCCGTTATGCACGAATGGCAGTGTGCCGCTGCATGATCTCGCTTATCCTAAGGATGCGCAGAAACACATCGTTAGGCATGATAAGGAAGTGCACCTCGTGCGAATCCATCTCGAAGAGGACGTCGCAAAAAGTTTCCACTTCGAGAACACCACCGGCATTGATTTCAATCGCGCTGGCACACCGTTGATGGAGATCGTGACCCAGCCGGAAATTAATTCACCCGAGGAAGCGTTCGCATTTTTAAGTGCGTTGAAACAGATCCTGATTTACGGCGCAGTGAGTGATGCTGATATGGAGAAGGGACAACTCCGTTGCGATTGCAATGTTTCGGTGCGCCCTGAAGGCCAAACCGAACTTGGAGCAAAAATCGAACTCAAGAATTTGAATTCCATCAGTGGTGTCCGGCGCGCTCTCGCTTACGAGATTCGCCGTCAGACGGGCATTCTGGAGTGCGGTGAACAGATCGAGCAGGAGACGCGTGGCTGGGACGATGCCGCGGGTGAAACATTCCTCATGCGAACCAAGGAATTCGCGCACGATTACCGCTATTTCCCTGATCCCGATCTTGTCGCGGTGAAAACGGACCTCCTGTTGGCAGAGGTGAGGAAACGCGTGCCGGAGTTGCCAAAGGCGAAGCGCGCACGATTCGTCGAGCAATATCAGGTGAGCGCGTATGATGCTGCCGTGCTGGCGAACGATCTCGAGTTGGCGAGATACTTTGAGGCAGCTGCGAAAGCCGCGAAAAAGCCGAAAAGCATAGCGAACTGGGTACTAAATGATTTGCAGAATGCGCTCAGCGCTGCTGGCAGGAGCATAAACGACTGTCCGCTTCCACCCGATGCGCTGGATCAACTCATCAGTCTGATCGAGAGCGGAAAAATTAGCGGAAAACAAGGTAAGCAAGTTTTTGCGGAAATGTTTGCGACCGGAAAAAGCGCAAGCGCGATCGTGAAAGAAAAAGGCATTGAGCAATTGAGCGATGTTAGCGCGATTGAGGCGCTGTGTGACGAAGTCATCGCGGCGAACGCCAAGCCCGTAGCCGATTTCCGGGCAGGAAACATTGCATCGCTGAATTTTCTCAAAGGACAGGTGATCAAGTTGTCCAAAGGAAAAGCGAATCCGCAGGTTGTCGGAGAGATTTTGGAGAAGAAATTGAAGGAGTAGGGACGCCGCGTTGCGACGTCCGGACGGGTAGGGGCGTTGGAAAGCCCGGCCGTTGCTCCGCATCCGTTACGACTGTGAAACGCCTTTTCCTGGCGTCTGATACAGAAGCCCTACAATATTGCAATTTGCAATGCGCGTTCTAATCGCTCCGGATAAATTCAAAGGCGCGCTGAACGCGCGCGAAGTTGCGCAAAACATCGCGAGAGGGCTGCTCGATGTCCTGCCGCATGCGGAGATCGAAGTCGTGCCGATGGCCGATGGCGGGGAGGGGACTGCGGAAGCGATATGCGATGCGCGCGGCTGCTCCTGGCGAGAATGCAAGGCGCACGATCCGTTCGGGCGCGAGATCGACGCCCGCTACGGATCGATCGACCAGGGAAAACTTGCCGTAATGGAAATGAGCGAAGCCGCTGGCATGCGGCGTCTTTCCGACGGTGAACGCGATCCGATTCGTGCGACTACGTTCGGTGTCGGCGAAATGATTTCGGATGCGAGTAAACGCGGTGCGAAAGAAATTATCATCGGGCTGGGTGGGAGCGCCACAAACGATGGCGGTTTTGGCATGGCGCGCGCGTTAGGATATCGATTTGAATTGGAGCACGAGCACGAGCACGAGCAGGCATGCGTCACCGATTTGGTTGCGCTGAACGGCATCACTAAGCCGACAGATTTGGTTCTGCCCAGAATCATCGCAGCAGTCGACGTGAAGAACCCGTTGCTCGGCGAAAATGGCGCGACACGAGTGTTTGGTCCGCAGAAAGGAGCAAGCGAAAGCGATCTCGACAATTTGGAATGTGCCCTAACGAGACTCGCGAAGATTGTGGCTACAGAATGCGGATGCGATTATCGGAACGAAGCCGGTGCGGGCGCAGCAGGGGGTCTCGGCTTTGGTCTGCTGAGTTTTTGCGGCGCAAAAATCCGACCGGGATTCGAAGTTGTTGCAGAGGCTGTCGGCGTTGAACGGAAGATGAAAGACGTGGACGTGGTAATTACAGGCGAGGGGAGTCTGGATCGGCAGACGCTCGAAGGGAAAACGCCAGCCGGCGTAGCGCGGCTCGCGCGGAAACTTCGCAAGCCGGTGTTCGCAATTGTTGGCCGCGCTTCCGATGATCGAGAAGTTCGCGAACTATTCGACGGTATTTACGAAAACGCGCGCCCGGGAATGAGCCAGGAAGAAAACATGAAACGCGCGGCCGAATTTTTGCGCGAGAACGCGCGCGAGTTGGCACGTTCACTGTAGCGGCGGTCTATGACCGCCGTACCTTCTGAACCGGTATTTCGGCTGTAACCTTTCGTTAGGCACGCCGCTATATTAAGTATAGGGCGTCTGTGTCAGACGCTAATTTGTAAGCGCAGGCGTTTCACAGCCGTAACGGTTGCGGAGCAACGGCCGGGCTTTCAAACGCCCTACAATTCATGCCAGGTGGTCGGCATTGCCCGCGCATTATTTCTTTGCGTTCCTCGGATCGTCGGCGGGATTGACGTAATTGATCTGCCACGGGCCGACCCGTGAAGTTGAATTTACTGTTATTCGTTCCCGGTCAATGGCGTAGGGGGCTTCAGTAAAATTCGCGGTACTGCTTCGCTGTTTCGACGTAGCTCCATGCCCAGCGCGCGATATCTTTTTGCTCGTCGAGTGTCAGCTCCCGGCGAATTTTTGCTGGCGAGCCGAGCACGAGTGAGCCGGGCGGGATTTTCATTCCCATTGTGACGAGCGCGTTTGCACCGATGATGGAGCGCGCGCCGACTTCGACGTCGTCGAGAATGATGGATCCCATGCCGACGAGCACTTCATTATCGATCTTGCAGGCGTGAACAACCGCGGTGTGGCCGATCGTGACCAGTTCGCCGACCGTTGTGGGGTAACCAGTATCAACGTGGATGACAGCATTGTCCTGAATGTTCGAGCGTGGTCCTATGATGATGCGATTGATATCTCCGCGCAGGACTGCGCCATACCAGACGCTTGATTCCTCTTCGAGAATAACGTCGCCCAGCACGGTTGCGCCGGGAACAATCCACGCGCTCGAATGGATGGTAGGACCTTTTTGCAGTCGCTGGACAATACCATGGTGGCCAGTTGGCAGTGAATCTGGTTCGATATGCATTCGCGAGGGTTGCAAGATGGAACGCGCAGTGCGCGTTCGCAAGACTGGGTATGCCTTTGGATTGCGGAGCCGCGTAGTCTCTCTGGCTTACGCATTACAAAATTGTAATAAAAACGCTTGCATCTTCGGTAGCATTCCCCTTTCATCCCGCGGATGTCTTCGAAGATTATTTTCGCCCTGGGAACGGCGCTCGTAGCGACTGCGGTCTGTTTTTCTGTTGAGTCCGGCCGGGCTCAGGATGCCGTCGCCGCCCCGGTTGCGGTAAACGACAACGATGACGCCGACGGCAGCGACGATGAAGGCCGCCGTCGCCGCGGCGACAAGAATGCCAGCGCACGCAGCGCGGACACCCCGCGCTTTCAACACCTGAATGAGAATTTCTCGCTCGGTGTAACTGCCATTACCGAATCTACCGAAGCCGAAGGCGTTGTGGTTACCGGAAGCTTCGAGATTTATCCGGTGGAGTATCCGGCGCTACCCCCGGTTGAAGGGACGAGAATCAATGTCGGCAAGAAAACCTCGTTTGTGAAACCGCAAGAGTTCCCCACATTCGCTGGCAACGATTATAGGGAAGCGATGGCCACTACACCGGGCATCATCGTCAGCGAAGAGCCCCAATCGCCGATTATCAACTTTGGGTATCGCGGTTTGAATTCGCAACGCAGCGAGTTCACGCAGGTGCTCAAAGACGGAGTATCGATCAAGAATGAGCAATTCGGTTTTCCCGAAAGCCATTACACGCCAATCCTGGACGCAGTGGAACGGATTGAAGTGATTAGGGCGGGCGCCGCTTTGCAGTTTGGACCGCAACCCGGAGGCGCTCTTAATTTCGTCATGAAAATGCCGCGCATGGATGCGCCGTTTCATTTCACCACAAGGAATATTTTTGGCAGCTATGAATATTATCGCAATTACACTGAAGTAGATGGAGGCGTGGGCCCATTCGGCTACTTCCTCTACTATGATCACCGGCAGCAGGATGGGTTCCGGGAGGCAAACAGCGATTACCACCTCAACGCTGGCAGCCCACGCTTTGTATTGGATGTGACGAGAGATAGTCGGTTCATACTTACACTCGATTTCTATAACGAGGAACATGGCGAACCCGGCGGCATGCGTCGCCGGGAAGAAGTAAATCCCCCAAACTCAGTCTTCGTGGAAGACGGTTTCAGTCAGACCAGTCGTTTCTTCGATCGGTTTCAGTTGGAGCGCTACTACGCCACGCTCGAATATCAGAAATTCTTCTCCGATCGCACACAGCTCGACCTCAAGGCGTTTGGCGGATATTTATCGCGCTGGAGCAAGCGTCAGCGCGGCGGCGGGTTTGGCACACTGCCGAGCGGGGCAGATGCCAGCACGGATTCAATCCAATTACGGGAAGATTACACGGAGGGTGTCGATGCCCGCGTTCGTCACGACTACAATTTGCTCAACGACACTTCGACGATCGCCAGCGGTGTCTATTTTTATCACGCTTTACAGGACCGGACAGACGAGCGCGGTCAAACACCCGATGCAGAGAGTGGCACGCTCCGCAATCTGAACACGGGTGAGACTTGGGACGGCGCTATTTTTGCCGAGAACCGGTTCAAATTCGGGCGGCTCTCCATTGTTCCCGGCATGCGCCTGGAGTTTCTGAACCAGGCAGCCGACGAGCAGTTCAACAGGGCAAAGAGCTCTGATGGCGAGCCGCTGGCGCATCAATCGGACTTTAATTTCGTGCCGCTGTTTGGGTTGGGACTCGGCTATACGCTGGTCGAGGGTCGGCCGATCCTTTCTGCGCCTCCCTTTGCAGGAACAAAGGATGCCGGGGCCAAAAATCCTGCGGCGCCGATTCTCGAAGGTTTTGGACCGCCGCGCGTTGAACTTTACGGAACAATATCGCAAGCCTACCGGCCTATCACCTACGGCGAACTTGTGCCGACGGGCGCAAGTTCGGTCGTAAATGGGAACTTGAAAGAAGGGAACGCGCTTCAATTCGAATATGGAGTTCGCGGCAAACCGTTCCCGTACCTCAATTTCGACATGGGCGGTTTCTACTTCACGTTTACCGACCAAATCGGCGATGTCATTTTGCCTAACGGATTTACTTCCACTGAGAACGTCGGCGACGCCCGTTATGTTGGGTTTGAAGCGGCGACCGAGTTGGACGTCCTGTCGTTGATCAACGGCGGCGCGCCCAGTCCTTACGGCGATCTCAAGCTCTACGGCAATGTCACTTTGCTGGACGCCGCGTTTACCTCCGGGCCTAACGAAGGAAAAACACCTGCGTATGCTCCAGAGTATCAGGTAAAGACCGGCGCGATTTATAGCTACAAGAATATTTTCAAACTCGCCATGCTGGGAACGATTGTGGATGATGAATTCGGAGATGACGGCGATTCATTCGAAGGCTTTATCCCGGCTTACAACGTCTGGGATTTAACAGCCGAATTTAGGTTTTGGAAGGGGCGAGGCGGAGTGTTCGTGGGTATCCGCAACCTGTTCGATGAACAGTATTGGGGAGAAGTGCGCGAGGAAGGCATCATGCCCGCTCTGCCGCGGAATTATTACGGCGGCTTCGAATTTTTCTTTTAGGGCAGTGACGCAGACAATCCTGTCTGCGTCGTTCGATCATTCTTGCACTTGCAGACAAGATTATCCGCTTCACAGAATCGGAATTTTCTTTTTCCTGGATGTAGCGGCGGTCTCCGACCGCCGATGAATCGCGTTTTGCGAGCGAACGACGCTCAGAGAGCGCCGCTCCAAGAAGAGAGCGAGCGGACGGCGCTCAGAGAGCGCCGCTACAGCAAGAGAATCGGAATTTTGTTTTCGGGCTGTAGCGGCGGTCTCTGACCGCCGATGAATCGTGCTTTCCGAATGGACGGCGCTCATGGAGTCACGCTAATCCCCCCCCGACGCAATCCGATTTTATTATTTTTGCGCATGAGCGATTATATGCGTCGCAATGCCCGAACTTCCTCCGGAACAGGTTACTCCATTCGTTTTCTCCGATCCCAGCGGTAAACGCTGGCCGCGGCTACGCCTCATTCTGTTAATCGGCGGTCTGCTGTTCTTCATCGCCGTGGTGCTTTTTGTTCAGACGCTTTTTGTCACACCAAAAATGAACGTGCCTTTCTCCTTGCGGCAGTTGAAAGGGCAGTTGCGAGCTTTACAGCGGGAGAATCCTGCAGGCCAGGTTTCTCCGGCTTCCTTGCTGTGGGAGAAATTTAGCGCGACGCGCCAGGCCGCAAAAAAACTTGCAGGCACAGCGCCAATTCCTTCGCCGCATCCTCGTAAGAAAGCGCCTGATAACGAAGTGCGGCTCGCGTTCTATGTAAACGGCGACCCGGACAGCTACGCATCGCTCCAGCAACACGCGGGACAAATTACGCATGTATGCCCGGAATGGATGACGGTCGTTGATGGCATGGGCAATTTGCAAATCGACTCCGATGCTCGCGTGTCAAAGCTCGCGGCAAACAAGGGGATCGCGCTGATGCCGCTGTTGACGAATCTGCTTGGCGACACATGGCAACCGGAAGCGATTGAGAATCTCGCGCACGGACCGGCGCAACGGCGGGACCGCTTTATCCAGAATGTGTTGGGCGTGCTGCGCAACGCCAAAGCTGCCGGCGTTGTTGTCGATTGGCAACAAATCGATCCTGCTTACAAAAAAGATTTAACCGCGTTCATCGACAAGTTCGCGGATGCGTTGCACGACGACAACAAAGAGCTGTGGTTGTGCGTTCAGCCGGGCCAGGAGCTCGACTATGTCGACATCGATGCGCTCAGTGACAACATCGATCGATTCGTCGCGATGTTGTTTGATGAAACATCGGACACGGATCCGCCGGGACCGCTGGCGTCACGCTCCTGGTTTGAAGGTTGGCTCCATGTCCTGCTGGATGGTTCTGACACGCGGCAATGGATCATTGCCATCGGCAGCTACGGCTATGACTGGCCGATCGGCGGTAAAAAGGGCGAGCTGATCAGTTTTTCCGAAGCGATGAGTCGGGCCAACGACGCAGAAATCGGGGCCGTTCAAGTTCAGGGACCGAGTTACAGTCCGTACTTTTATTTCGAGGATGAGGACGCGGAACACGGGGTTTGGTTCCTCGACGCGATCACATTCCTCAACCAATTGCGCGAGGTGCGCGACGAGAAAGCAGGCGGGTTCGCAGTTTATCGCCTCGGCAGCGAAGATCAGGCAATCTGGGACGCGCTAAATGTGCCGCGCGATTTCAAGTTCGATGATCAAACCCGACAGGCACTGGAATTAATAAAATCGACGGACACCATCACCGATGTCGGTGACGGCGAAATCGTCACTGTTGACGAGGATCGCACTGACGGGACGCGGAAGCTGAGTGTGGATGCAGACGGCTATCTCACAGCGAATTACGTGAAGTTTGCAGAGTTTCCGACGCTATATCACCAAGGCGCGGGCGGCGAGCATCAGGTCGCAATCACATTTGATGATGGTCCCGATCCGCGGTGGACGCCGAAGATCCTGGACATCCTCAAAGCCGCAAACGTAAAGGCCACGTTTTTTGTGGTGGGAGTAAACGCAGAACGTTATCCGGCGCTTGTTCGCCGAATCGTCAACGAAGGACACGAGATCGGGAATCATACCTATTACCATCCGAACCTCGCGCTTTGCTGGCCGGAGCATATTCGCCTGGAGCTGAATGCTACACAGTTGTTGCTCGAAACAATTACCGGCCGCGCGACAACGTTGTTTCGTCCGCCTTACAACGCCGACACCGGTCCGACAGATCTCAGTGAATTAACTCCTCTGAAAATTGCGGAAGATCTTAACTATCTCGTTGTCCTTGAGAATATTGACCCGCAGGATTGGGCAAAACCCGGCGCAGACATCATTCTCCGCCGGATTAAACAACAAAGACACGATGGCAGTGTGATCTTGCTCCACGACGCGGGCGGCGACCGCTCGCAAACAGTGGAAGCGCTTCCGCGCATTTTGGATTGGTTGCACACCCGTGGCGACACCATCGTGCCATTAAGTACGCTGCTTGGAACGACGCGCGATGCGGTGATGCCGCCCGTGCAAGGCAATGGCCAGTCGCTTACCCGTATTGTCAGCAGCACCGGGTTCCGCATTTACCACAGCATCGAAACATTCCTTTGGGCTTTTATGATTGTGGCGACAGCACTGGTTGTCATTCGAACGCTGATTGTGATCTGGCTGGCGGCGCGTTTTCGGCGGCTACCGGGAACAAACTTCGCGGAACCGGTCAGCGTGGTGATCGCCGCTTATAATGAAGAGAAATTAATCGGCGAAACTTTGCGCACGCTCCTGGCCACAGATTACAAGGGCGAAATAGAAGTGGTCGTCATCGACGACGGATCAACCGACCAAACTGCTGCGGAAATTGAGCGCATTGCGCGGAACGAATCCCGCATTCGTTTTTTCCAACAGGAAAATCGCGGCAAGGCGCGCGCTCTCCAACGCGGTCTCGCCGCTGCGCACAACGGGATCGTTGTTTTCATTGATGCGGACACGCAATGTCAACGTGACACGCTGCCGCGTTTGCTCGAACCGTTTGCGGATGAGCGCATCGGCGCCGTGTCAGGTCATGCGAAGGTTGGCAATTTGCGCACGTTCGTCGCGCGTTGCCAGGCGCTGGAATACACCTGCGGCTTCAATCTGGATCGGCGCGCGTACAACCGATGGGAATGCATTACTGTTGTGCCCGGCGCGATCAGCGCCGTTCGCAAGGATGCCATTGACGAAGCGGGTGGGCTCAGTCTGGAAACCCTCGCTGAAGACACCGATTTGACGCTCTCGCTACACCGACATCGTCAGCGCATCGTGTATGTCCCTGAGGCGGTCGCATGGACCGAAGCGCCGGAGACAGTAGCCACACTGGCGCGGCAACGTTCGCGCTGGGCCTACGGCACGCTGCAATGTTTGTGGAAACATCGCGACATGGTGTTTAACTGGAACTATCGCGCGCTCGGCTGGTTTAGTTTGCCCAGCATCTGGTTTTTCCAAATGAT
>JBLMXH010000083.1:0-8203 GCA_050257685.1 Nitrospirota bacterium | reverse complement strand
TGATTCGAAACGCAGGGGCAGATCTGCTCGAGGCGCAATTTCTCATTGAGTTGGAATTCCTCGAAGGCCGCAAGCGACTCGAGCCGACGCCTGTCACGGCGTTCCTCAAATATTGAGTTAGTTCACACGAGCAGGTCACCGCCTCAAGGATTTGCGGCGCGGCGGCAGATTTTGGCTTTTGAATTTGCGACTCTAAATTGTCAGCAACAGAAACTGCGATGAAAGCATCTCGAGAGCTGGAGAAGGTCTTGGCGCATGCGGAAAGCCGCCTCGCGCCCACAGGCACCCGGCGTCCCACCGAAGTTCTCCCGCTGTACAAAAAATTTCTGAAGGTTGAGGAGCACCGGCTGCGCCTGAGGCACCAGGCAGGCGGAGGCGGGCGTGAGATCTGCACGCGTCGAGCAGAACTGGTCGATGTTTTGTTGCGGTATGCGTTTGGCGCTGCGTCATCCGCAGCGGCTCGCGGGAATGGCGACGCCGGGGTGCCGCTGGCGCTGATTGCCCTCGGCGGATATGGCCGGGGCGAGCTCAATCCATTCAGCGACGTCGACGTCATGCTGCTGCATCAGCAGCGCGCCGAAGTTTCGCCGCACCTCGAGGAGATGGTGAACCAAATCCTTTACCTGTTGTGGGACAGCGGATTCAAAGTTGGGCACTCCACGCGTTCCATCAAGGAAGCTATCGCGCAGGCCAACAGCGACATGCACACAAAGACTGCGATGCTGGAGGCGCGCTTCCTCGCTGGCAATCGAGAACTGGCGAAAGAATTTCGGAAACAATTCCGTTCTAAATGCGTCGTAGGACGCGAACGCGAATACGTTGAGTTACGCATGAAGGATCAAGTAGCCCGGCACAAAAAATTCGGCGACAGCGTTTACCTGCAAGAGCCGAACCTAAAGAGCGGCTGTGGCGGGCTGCGCGACTATCAGAATCTGCTTTGGATTACTTATTTCAAAGAGGGTTCGTTAAGCACAAACCAACTCGTCGGGAAAGACTGGCTGAGCGAAAGCGATCAGCGCCGAATCGAACGTGCGTACGATTTTCTTTTGCGCCTGCGCACAGACTTGCATTACGCGACAGGGCGCGCCACCGACATACTGCACATGAATTTGCAGGACCAGGTCGCAGGACGGCTTGGGTATTCGCCCCGAAAGGGCCAGCTTCGTAGCGAGGTGCTCATGCGAGACTGTTACCACCACACGCGGAATATTTTGCGGGTGACGGAGCGAATTACCGAACAATTCGTGAGCGGACACGTCACGAGCAAAACCCGCGCCCTCTTCAGTTTTCTCCCGTTAACCAGAGGCCACAAGACTCCGATTGGCGATTCCTTCTTCGTTCGAAACAAACAACTTCATCCGGCACGGCGCGATGTTTTTCGCAATCACCCTGAACAGATGATGCGTGTATTTCAACTGGCGCAGGAGCGTGACCTCGATCTCAGTCCGGAACTGGAAGACTTGTTAAGCAGAAGCCTCCGCCAAATAACCAGAACGTATCAGTACGCCCGCGGGCCGCGGGCGATCTTTACGTCGATTTTGTCCCGGAAAGGCAAGGTGGGACGCATCCTGCGGATGATGCACCGGGTGGACTTTCTTGGCCGGTACATTCCCGAATTCGGGCAGCTCACCTGCCTTGTGCAGCATGAGTTCTTGCACCGGTACACTGCCGACGAGCACACGCTGGTGTGCATCGACAAACTCGATGCATTAGCAGAAACCGGTGATCCGAAACTGATTCATTATCGCAAATTGTTTGAGCAACTCGCGGACCCACTGGTTCTGTATCTCGCACTTCTCCTGCACGACAGCGGCAAGGCTGTGGGCCGGCCGCACTCCGAAGCCAGCGCTCTGTTCGCCCAGCGCGTTGGAGCTCGTCTGCAATTGTCCTCGGAGCAGCGGAAATCGTTGATACGGCTCGTCGATCACCACCTCACATTGTCGACCATGGCGCAGCAACGGAACCTCGATGATCCCGCGACAGTTACCGAATTTGCGCAGATTGTGAAAGACCAGAAAAATCTCGACGCCCTCATGCTTCTCACCCTTGCCGACGGCCAGGGGACAAGCGCCGACGCGTGGTCGGACTGGAAGGAATCGCTGGTATGGCAATTGTTTCACCAGACTTCGCGTTATCTCGCCGACCGAAAGTCCTATTACGAACAAACCAGAATCGCGCGCGACAGTTTGCGTGCTTCGGTCGCCAAAAATATCTCACCGGACTACGCAGAGGAAGTTGAAGCGCATTTTGAATACATGCCCGATCACTATTTCCGCGCGACTGGCGTGCCAGAAATCATCGAGCACGTGAAGTTGTTCCGATGTTTCCTGGCGAATGTGTCCAGCGCGAAAGAGTTTCCGCTCGCGCCGGCAGTCAAATGGAAGATTGTGCCCGAGCAGGGCCACACGGTAATGACGTTCTGCACGTGGGAGCGGGAACGACTGCTGGCAAAAATAGCGGGTTCCTTTTCCGTCGTGCCGCTCAATATCTTAAGCGCCGACATTTTTCCGCGCGGAGATAACACAGTGCTTGGCGTTTTCCGCGTGTGCGACACAAAAGGGCAGCCCGTTTCCAACCAGCGCGATTTTGAGCTTGTGGAGCAGACATTGCGCCGAGCACTTGAGGATGAGAGCTTCGATTTTGTCCCGTCGATTGAAAAAGCAAAGCGTTCGAGCCGCCGTGCTGCAGTCGGCATTGAATTTCCAACGCGCATCGCGATCGACAACAAAACGCATCCGACTTACACGCTGGTTGAATTTCAAGCCCCGGATCGCATCGGTCTGCTTTATGATGTGCTGAGCTGCCTCGATCGCGAAAATGTATTAGTGCCGCTCTCTCGGATTAATACGCAGGCTGGCGCGGCGATCGATACACTGTATGCGGTGGACGGCTCCAGCCATGCAAAGATCACTGATTCGCAACGGATCCGAATCATTCAGCAACATTTGAAGGATACGATTCTCCGGAGCTCAAAATAGTAGAGAAAACACGAGCGTTTTTCTGCTTTCCTGCGAACTCTCTTGGTCTCATGAACGTTCTGATTCTGGCTGCAGGATACGCAACCCGTCTTTATCCACTGACGCTGAACAAAGCGAAACCGCTGCTCGTAGTTGGCGGCAAACCGATCATCGAATGGCTGGTGGACAATCTCTCCGGCATCCCCGACCTGGGAACGATTTACGTCGTCACAAACGACAAATTCGCCGCCGACTTCCAGGCGTGGAGTCAGAGCTATCAAAAACGCCATCCTGAATTCAGGTTCAAGATTGTTAACGACGGTTCCAGGAGCGACGACGACAAACTGGGCGCGATCGGAGATATCAATTTCGTCGTCACGCAAGAGAAACTTTCCCACACCAGCCTGTTAATTGCCGCCGGCGACAATTTATTTACCACTCCGCTGGCAGATTTCGTGGCGAACGCGAGGAACAGTGAAGTGACTGTTGCGGTTTTCGATGTAGGCGACACTGAAGCGATCAAGAAGTACGGCAACGTAGCTGTTGATGGCGAAGGAATCATCACCCGGTTTGAGGAAAAACCAAAAAAACCGCAGGGAACACTCGCCGCGATCGCGTTGTATTATTACTCGCCTGCAGTGCTTTCACTTTTGAAAACGTATCTGGCTGCCGGAAATAACGCCGATCAGCCGGGTCGTTTTGTGCAGTGGCTCTATACCCGGAAGCCGGTGAAAACGTTCCAGATCGAAGGTCAATGGCTAGATATTGGGAGCAAAGAAACGCTCGAGAACGCCGACAAAATTCTGCGTACGCGTTGAAGCGTTGATCGTTTTACACCGATGTACCGATGTAACGCTGAACGAACTACGGTCTCTACTTCAGCCTTCCTTCATCGAACTCAATTAGATCGAAATAAGTCCGAATATCTTTGCGTCCGTCCCCGCCGGCTTCCTTTAGAAAATGCAAGAACCGTGCCTTCTTTGCGGCGGTATCGGGGTGGCGTGAAATCATCGCCTCGTTCCAGTGTTCGATCGCTTCCGCCGCATGGTGTTCTCCATTCTTCTGCACCCAGGCAAGAATTGCCTGGTCGTCGTCTAATTTGTTGGCGATCTCTTCAAACGCGTCGCCGTCGATTCTGAGAAATGCGAGTAAATGCTTGTCGAACCCAACGGTTTTGTAGTTGTAACCGTCGAGCAAACCCTTGCGGTGTAGCCTCGCTTTGTCGATCAAGCGCGGCAGGTGAACGTAACCGCCGAGTTTTTGGTAAGGACTGCGTGGATGCAGTCTTCGCATGAAGCCGATGGTTGCTATGTGGCCGGCAACGGCCGTGCTACGGCATCTTGGAAACCGGGCTCGGTCGGCCGTGAAGGGGCCGGCTTTTGTTCCCCCAGCAGTTCTCCCTGGGCCAGATTAGTCTGCCCGATGGCGAGTTGGCCGGAAAACATTCCGCCTCTCTCAACGCTGATAGCCCTGGCCGTGACGTCACCCTCCAGCGAACCCTTTCTGTAAACTGTCACAGACTGGGCGATGATCTCTCCGGACATCCTGCCTTTGATTTCGATGTGCTCCGCGCGAATCGTCCGGAAACAGTGGATGTCGGCTTTTCGATCCACAACTACGAGCCGGGCACTGATGCGGCCGGGCATTTTTCCCGAATAATTAATTGTCGCCATATCGCAATGTAGATTTCCGCGCAGTCTGCCTTCAATCAAAGCGGATCTGCACTCCACGCTGCTGCTGGCAAGATCACCTTTCCCGGAGAGATGGACATTACCACGGGTGCGAATGCTTCGGCTGAACCCGCTGGTTATTTTGTAATCGCGCAGGTCAATGTGAGCGCTGCAAGACGGACAGATTGTCGACGTGGCTGCGCCGGAAACCTGCTGTTTGCGTTTACATTCGAAACACTCGATGACCGAACTGGTCTGCCGCTTCCAAAAATCCTCGAGCTTTCCAAAAATAGACGCGGACGTCTCCTGCGCAGGCGGTTCTTCTGCCGTCCGCAGCTTCAGACCAGGCTTCGGTGCAAACGGAGTAAAAGAGCGTCCGCATTGCCGGCAGATCGAACTCTTCGCCGCCGCATATTCCATCTGCTTGAAGCCGCAGTGCGGACATTCCGCACTGACTTTAGCAGGCGATGGACTTGCCACTGTGTGCTTGCCGAAACCTTTCTTTTACGCTCGGACTCCGAATGCCGCCTTAATCGGCTCGCTGGACCGCACAACTTCAGGACGCGGTGCGGTCTTTGCAGAAACGGCTCCGGTGGTCACTTCCGACTTCCCGATAAAGGTTGCCCCTTCTTCAATCACAAGACGTGCCGCTTTGAGGTCTCCCTGCAACACGCATTTGGATTTCAGCTCGCAACGTTCGGACACGGTGATATTGCCGTGCACCTTGCCATAAACGGTGATCGATTTGGTTTTGATCTCACCCCGAATTTCAGCGTTTTCACCGACTGTCAAAACGCCGTCCGAGTTAATGTCACCTTCGACTTTACCGTCAATGAGCAGTTCTTTTTGGAACTTGATCGAGCCTTTGATTTCGACATCGCTCGAGAGGATGTCTTTGCCTCCGTGGTCTGCCATAGGATTAGGTTTTGGATTTGGATTATCGATTATGGTTGGTTTTGGTGCTGTATCTTCGCGACTCACAAAATGCTGGGTTTCATCTGGAACCGGATTGCGCGGTTCTTCTCGAATCGGGGGCGCCGGCTTTTGCGGTACGAATCTTTTGAGCATCTGGTAGTAATGTGACACTCGCGGATGCCTGTCAACGGATTCTCTTTTAAGAGTGAAAAGTTTTTTAACGTTTCATCGTTCAACATTCACTCGGTAGAGTTTGCATGTTGGGTTCTGCGCGAAAAATATCAGGAATGGCGGCGCTTGGCTGGGCGTTCTATCTAGAACGCCACAGAGCGGTTGCAGAGGAACCGGCCGCTTCAAGATGGCTGCGGAATTTTGCGCCACGCGCTCGGAATCGTAACCGAAAACCCACGCCACGTGGCATCTTGCAAGAATCCCGCGCTCTTCTTGCAAATTGCCGGAGAGAAAAAAACTCGCGCTCTGGTCAATGCCTTCGAGGCTTTCATGTGAGCTTCCCGCTACTCCGGGCTGCCCGGACCAATAGCTAATCGAGGGAGAAAGCCACCACGGTGCAAGAAACGGATGCACTTCTGGCGAGCGCAATCTGACCGCAAGATCGCGAATTTCTACCGATTCGATCTGTTTTTCCATCCGCCTGGCCAGTTGCGCTTCGTTGGGCCAGAGCCGTTCCTCCCAGTCTCGGAAAATCGGAAACATCGAGAGGACGAACGCAATGGCGACTGCGGCGCCTGATTTAATCGGCGCAAGAAACACGGGAAGCGCGAGCGCAAAAATCAAAACAAAAAAATATCCCCATCGCGCCTGCCAAATCGTGAGGAAATACGTGGCGACTAAAAGGGCATAAATAGGTAGGGCGTGCACTCCGTGCGCACCGCCGGTTCGCGTTCTTATGTTCATCCAGACCAAGATAGGCGTGATCAACAGGAGGTATCCGCACCAGTTCAACCAGACTGGATTCACCGGTGAAACGTGCGCGAGTTCCCCGATCGTGCTGCCCCAATGTTTCAAATGCTCTGTGGATTCAAGAATCGCAAACGACGGAACGCGCCGCTCGACTGCGAATGCGATTGCAATAATTGCTGGGAATAAAATCCATCCCGCGCGACGATCACGCCCAAGAACGGTGCGGCGATTCACCAGAAGGGCCGTGGCCGTCACTACAAAGAACAGGATGAAGGGCTCGTAAGCCGAAACCCAAATCGCCATCGCCCACGAGGTAGCGCTCGTTAGCCACCATGCGCTCGCGGAGTTGGTTGGTTGCAGGATTTGTGAACTCCACTCTGCGCAAATCGCGACTGTTACCAGCAGGATTATTAACGATTGATGATCAGGCCTGCCAAGCTCCGTGCCGTGAACCAGCATCGGGCTGATCGCGTACAAAGTTAGCATTGCCCAGCCATATCGGAATTTCATTCGCCGCGACCACCACCACAGAAACCACCCTCCGACCAAAGCAAGCAACGGCGAAACAAATGCGCCCGCAAGATCGAGCTGGCACGGCCCGACCGCCGGGCGCGCCGCAACGATTATTGCTGACAAGGCAACGATGAGATAATCCAGCGGCGCAGTCGTGTGCGGCTTCGTGCCCTGCGGAAAATTTTCAAACGAATGATGCCGGATGATCGAACCCGGTCGTGCCCTGACCATCTCCGCGCGTGTCATGCGCGCATAACAATCTGCATCGACGAAGTAAACATTCCCGCCGACGAAAACGTCCTGATAATTCGCGCACCGCGTCGCCAGGATTAAGAGAGTGAGGAACGCAATCTCAAAAACGATCAATGCAAAATGTCCGACGCGTCGCACAGGACCGAGAATTGCAAATCGACAGTCGAAAATCGAAAATTAAAATGGGCCCGCCAGGATTCGAACCTGGGACCAAGGGATTATGAGTCCCCTGCTCTAACCGCTGAGCTACAGGCCCAATTTCTTCGCACATTTAATCATGCGAATCACCGATGACCAACCCCGAAAGCGTCGGGGTTGCTGTAACCGCGAGCTACAGGCCTGACGCGCAGCAAAGCGCAAACATGGAAGATTCAACGGCATCGCAATGCGGCGCGAATAGCATGGAAACTGGTGTAGCAAAGCCCATCGCCAAAAGCGTGCGTCGCATATTGCTACGCTCTGTTGTACCGAGCGTGGCGCGTCGGCAAAGCAATTTCTATATGTGCGACAGTCGCATTCTGCGTGTGCGATGAGTATCTCTCCACGTTGCGCGACAACGTTTGGTTGTCCGGCAGCGTCCATACTGACGACTCGGTCAAGTTACGGCTTGGCGCCTCCGGGACACTCGCCCCACTCGGAGTTTCTTTGGACCGCTGCGGCAATGGCTCTGCATACGCTTCAGTTTCCGCCAGCTATGAGATGCGACATCCGGCGAGCCGTTCGAACAGGTACCCGCGAAACACACCCGCCAAGGTCGTTGGTTTTTATTCGTGCTACCGTTCGCGACAATACCGACACGAGCCACTCGATCTGCTCTCTCCCGATGTTTGGAGGCACGTATTGTTTGTGGTGCACTTGCGCAGCCGGTCCGCCACAAAATTTGACTTGACGTTTGCGCGACAGAACCCTAGATCTAGTGCGTTTAGGGATATCGCACTACAATTAGTTGATATCCAATAACGGATAAGAAGGAGT
>JBLMXH010000082.1:0-5074 GCA_050257685.1 Nitrospirota bacterium | reverse complement strand
CTGGAAAACAGCGGGGCAACCGCAGATACTCACAAAAGGGCCGAATGCCGGTAAGCGCGTCGTCTACGTTCGCGATCCTGACGGGACAACGATCGAACTGATGCAGCCACCGAAATGAATTGTTTGTCCGCAGATTTGAAAGTTCCTCGCGAGCCAGCTCACTCGCCGCTATCCTTCGTGGCTTTGCCTTCTGTCTCGCTGACTCGACAGCTCGATTCGCAGATTGACACAGATTTCAGAGCCAAAATCCGCCTTGGACTTGGATTCTTTTGAATCTGCGAAATCTGCGTAATCTGCGGTTAATGGTTTTTTCTTCCGACGAAGATTTCGCGCGGCAACTTGATCGCGAGGATCCGCTCCGAAATTTCCGACAAAAATTTTCGCTGCCACTTGGGAAAGATGGTAACCCGGTCATCTATTTCGCCGGAAACTCGTTAGGCCTGATGCCAAAAGCGGCGCGTGCGATCGTTGACGAAGAACTGGACAACTGGGCGAAATTTGGCGTGGAAGCGCATCATGCCGCAGGGACGCCGTGGTATTCCTATCACGAGGCGTTACGGGAACCGACGGCACGAGTCGTTGGCGCGAAGCCAGTCGAAGTGATCTGCATGAACAGCCTGACGGTGAACCTTCACCTGATGATGGCGACGTTTTATCGGCCAACCAAATCGCGGTTTAAAATCCTGATGGAAGAGCCGGCATTCCCCTCCGATACCTACGCAATCAAAACCCAGCTCGTTCATCACGGGCTGGATTCAAAAGACGCGCTCGTTCTAGCCCGTCCGCGGAAAGGGGAGTTCACCGTTCGCACTGAAGACATTCTGGATGTTGTCGACAAGCAGGCGGATCAGCTTGCAGTGGTGATCATTGGCGCGGTGAATTTCTTCACCGGCCAATTATTCGATATCGAAGCGGTGACGGCTGCAGCACAGAAACAGGGCATTATTGTCGGGTTCGATCTCGCGCACGCCGCCGGCAACGTGCCGCTCTCATTGCATGACTGGAACGTCGATTTCGCTGTGTGGTGTTCCTACAAATATTTGAACGCTGGCCCGGGCGCGGTGGCAGGCGCGTTTGTGCATGAGCGCCACGCGACGAACACAAAATTACCGCGCTTTGCCGGGTGGTTCGGGAATGATCCCAACACACGATTCAGATTGCATCTGGAACCGGAGTTCGTCCCCGTTGGTTCCGCTGACGGTTGGCAGATTAGTAATCCGCCAATTTTTGCGATGGCACCGCTGCGTGCGTCGCTTTCGATTTTCAACGAAGCCGGCGGAATGGAGCCGCTCCGTGCGAAATCGATGACGCTTACCGGCTATCTCGAATTTTTGATTGAACAAATTGGTTCGAGGAAATTCTCGATCATCACTCCGTCGGACCCGAATGCGCGCGGCGCGCAATTGTCGATCCAGGCGCACGAGCATCCAAAGCAATTGCATGAAGACCTTATCGCCGCTGGTGTAAAATGCGATTTTCGGGAACCAGACGTGATTCGCGTCGCGCCGACGCCGCTTTACAACACCTTCCACGAGGTCTGGCGATTCGCGCAGATACTCATTGGGCACGCATGATCTACTTTAGCCTCGGCCGTGCGCGCCGTTAAGGTCCGGTGCGTCACTCCGTGCACGCCGTTTTGTAGAATAGCAGGCGGCGGGAAGAGGACTGCCCGCCCTACCGGATGGGCCGCAGCGCCTTGGCTACAAGGTTTTTCAAATTGGGCTAATCGATTCTTCTGGCGCGATCAGATCTTCGGCAGCGACGATTTGCCAATGGCCGTTGCGCAGCAGCCACGTATCGGTCCAGACAAAACGCCCACGCTCGCCTGAACGTTTCTCCCAAGACTCGCTTCCCTGAGCAATTGCAGTGTTGCCGTAGAATCGCACCTTCACATCGTTAAGCCGATTCGAAACGAAATATTTCGGCGCGTTACGCGTTTATCGATCATCTGCTGCTTATTGTAGAGTCCACCTTTTGGATCAACTCCGACAAAATCCTTAGCAAGAATGCGTTCAATTGCTGAGGTGTCGCCGGTCGCGACCGATTCCGCCCACTGCCGTTCACTCTCGAGGATGTAGCGCTCAGATTCTTTCTGATCTTTCTGCAGGGTGCAATTGCAAAGACAAAGCGCACCGAGAAGGGCCAACGCGCTGGGCAACATCCGCTGACATCGACAGTCTACCTTCATGTTGTTTCTCCTTTAGCATTGTAAGATCGTCGAGATCGACAATTTTTTCTGACCGAGAGTTTTCCATGCGATGTGCCAAATCCCTTCTGCTGGTCCTATTGCTGCCTGTTGCGATGGCACAAATCGCAGTGGCGGATCGAGTCAGCGATTTTGTAAATGAGTACCTGAAGAAAAATCACATTCCCGGGTGTGCGGTGATGGTCCGGCACAATGGGAAAGTCGTGCTTTGCCAGGGATACGGTATCGCCAACCTCGAGCACGGCGTACGCGTGGCGCCGGAGACAGTGTTTCAATCCGGCTCGATGGGAAAGCAATTCACCGCGATGGCTATCATGATGTTGATTGAAGAACGAAAACTCGCACTCGAAGACCCGATTTCGAAATACCTCGATGTGCCGGAAAACTGGTCTGCCATTCGCGTCCGGCATCTGCTTACGCACACCTCCGGGCTCGGGGATTATCCTGAAAGTTTCTCGCTGCAGCGAGATTATGCGGAGGATGAGTTGTTGAAGATGATCACGGCGCAGCCGCTCGCCTTCGCTCCTGGCGAAAAATGGAGCTACAGCAATCTCGGCTATGTCACGCTCGGAATTCTCATTCACAAGGTGAGCGGCGAATTCTGGGGCGATTTTCTCCAGCAACGCGTCTTTGCACCGCTCGGTATGAAGCAAACACGCGCGATCAGCGAAGCGGAAATTATCCCGAATCGCGCCGCCGGCTACGTATTCAGGAATGGCGCACTCAACAATCAACAGTGGGTATCTCCTACTGTGAATAACACTGCCGACGGGAGCTTGTACTTCACTGTCGAAGACCTGGCGAAATGGGATGAAGCGCTTGAAGCGCGAAAATTAATAAGCCGCACTAGCTATGAACAAATGTGGACGCCGGTCAAACTGAACAACGGCACGACTGCCCCTTACGGATTTGGTTGGCGAATTACAACGAGTGACTCTGGGCAGCGAGTGCTCGAGCATGGCGGCGCGTGGCAGGGATTCTCGACTTACATCGTCCGCCACCCTGATGATCGGCTAACGGTCGCAGTGTTGTGCAATCGCGCCGGCGCCAGCGCCAGCTACATGGCAAAGCGCATTGCTGGATTCTATCTGCCGTCTGTAGCGCCGCGCTTTCCAAAACCAATTAAAGTCGATCCTGCAATCCTGAGGTCGTACGCGGGTGAATATCGTCTCGAGGATCGGTTCACCATCAAAGTGAATTCAGCCGGTGATCGGCTCGAGACGATGTGGCTCGGTGAAAAAATTACCCTACTCCCGGAATCCGAAACGGGTTTTTTCCAGGAAGATTCAGATCGGACATTTCATTTCGTCAAAGATGCCGGCGGCAAAGTAACAGAGTTGATCATCTCCGTGCCGGAAGAGCTCGTGTTACGCAGGGTCCGCTGAGGCATACTGCGCGAATAATTTTTTTATGGAAAATTTTATCTGCGTGCAATGCGGGACGCAGTTTGCTGCAAGTGTAGAACCGCCGTCGAAGTGTCCAATTTGCGAAGATGAGCGGCAATACGTCCGTCGCACCGGCCAGGAATGGACCACGCTCAAGCGACTACAGGCTGAGCATCACAATCGCATGGAAGATGAAGCGCCGCGGCTTCTCGGAATCGGCACAGAACCGGAATTCGCGATAGGACAGCGGGCATTACTTTTGCAATCGACTGGTGGAAATTTGCTGTGGGATTGCATCACTCTTCTCGACGAGCAAACCGCTGCCGAAGTACAAGCGCGCGGCGGTATTCGGGCCATCGCCATTTCGCATCCCCATTATTATTCGGCCGTGGTGGAATGGGCCGAACGTTTCGATGCGCAGATTTTTTTGCACGCTGCCGATCGCGACTGGGTGATGCGCGAGAATCGGCGCACGCAATTTTGGGAAGGAACAATACTTTCGCTTTGGGACGATCTGACGTTGATCAATTGTGGCGGTCACTTTGAGGGCGGTACCGTGTTACACTGGCCAGCCGGCGCGGACAACAGAGGCGCGCTGCTTACAGGCGACATCATTCAGGTCGTGCAAGATCGCCGATACATCAGCTTCATGCGCAGCTATCCGAACCTGATTCCGCTCGGACCCGCGGCGATCCACCGCATCGTGAAAACAATTGAGCCATTCGCATTCGAACAAATCTACGGTGCGTGGTGGAAAGCGAATGTTCTCGCCGACGCTAAAGCAGCCGTTGCGCGTTCCGCCGAACGATACCTGCGCTGGATCAGCGGGTAGGAGGAGTATCGAATCAAAACAGGCGCGTTCTGTTTCCGGGGAGCACAGGCCGCTGGCCGGTAGCATTCGGCAGCTTGCCGAATGCATGCTTTCCACGCCGACTGTGTTTGCCACGGATTCGCGGCAAGCTGCCGCGAACTACACCCTGGCAGCGTGTGCTCCCCAGAGAACAGCGTCACCGATTTCTAATCAATTCATCGACAATGCGCGGCAGAGCTATCGCAGCGGGTTCACGTATTAGCATCGTTGCGAATCTTGAAAGCGGCGTTTCCTCAGGATTTACTTCAATCAATCGGTAGGGAGCGCACTGCCGTGCGCGCCGGTTTCCCTGAAATGGCGTAGACGAGACTGCCCGCTCTACCGCGCTTTCGCCGCTGCTGGCGCGAACCGCCCAATCGATGATATAACCGAACGTGGCAGTCGTTCCGGCGACGATCACGACGTCGCAAGCTCCGCGATCCAGAAAATTTTCAATCCGTTGCAGTTCGTTCCATGGCAGTTGTTCACCAAACCAGACGACTCCTGGCCGCTTGGGCGCATTGCTTTCCGGACATTTTGGAGTGCGGCGACATGTCGCCGTTTTGAAAGCGCGAACATGTTCGCGCACTCCATAAGCGGCATCTTGCTCCTCGCCCTCGTGCTCGCCTCCCA
>JBLMXH010000081.1:0-15991 GCA_050257685.1 Nitrospirota bacterium | reverse complement strand
TCTTCTCTTTCATCTCGGTCTCGGTCGCAGCGCCGACGTTGATGACTGCAACGCCGCCGGCGAGTTTCGCCAGGCGCTCCTGCAGTTTCTCGCGATCGTAATCGCTGGTCGTCTCTTCGATTTGACGACGGATCTGAGCGACCCGGCCCTGGATATCGGCGTTCTTGCCAGCGCCTTCGACAATGGTGGTGTTTTCCTTGTCGACAGTGACGCGCTTGGCTTTGCCCATGTCGTCGAGCTTGATGTTCTCAAGCTTGATACCGAGGTCTTCGCTGATCAGCCTGCCGCCGGTCAGCACCGCGATGTCTTCCAGCATCGCCTTGCGACGATCGCCGAAGCCCGGAGCCTTGACCGCGCAGACCTGCAACGTGCCGCGCAATTTGTTGACGACCAAAGTCGCGAGTGCTTCGCCTTCCACGTCCTCAGCAATGATGAGGAGCGGACGGCCGGCTTTCGCAACTTTCTCGAGCAACGGAAGGAGATCCTTCAAGCTCGAGATTTTCTTCTCATAAATGAGGATGTAAGCGTTTTCGAGAACGGCTTCCATCGCCTCTGCGTTGGTCACGAAGTAGGGCGACAGATAACCTTTGTCGAACTGCATGCCCTCCACGACTTCAAGTGTCGTCTCGATCGATTTCGCTTCCTCGACCGTGATGGTGCCGTCCTTGCCTACCTTATCCATGGCGTCGGCGATGATCTCGCCGATCGTCTTGTCCCAGTTAGCCGAAACGGTCGCCACTTGAGCGATCTCGGTGCGATCGCTGACTTTCTTCGAGAGCTTCTTCAGCTCTTCGACGATTGCTTCGACACCTTTCATGATGCCGCGCTGCAATGAAGTCGGGTTCGCACCGGCGGTGACGTTGCGGAGACCTTCGCGGTAAATGGATTCCGCGAGAATCGTCGCTGTGGTCGTGCCGTCGCCCGCGACGTCGGACGTTTTCGAAGCGACTTCGCGCACGAGCTGGGCGCCCATATTTTCATACGGATCTTCGAGCTCGATTTCTTTCGCGACCGTCACACCGTCCTTGGTGATCGTGGGGCTGCCGAATTTCTTGTCGAGAATGACGTTGCGACCGCTCGGGCCGAGTGTGGCCTTCACGGCTTTGGACAACTTCTCGACACCGCGCAACAACGTGTGCCGCGCGTTTTCATCGAATTGTAATTGTTTAGCTGCCATAAGTTATTTGATATTGATGGTTGATTGTTAAGAGATGAATCTGGAATCCAGGAACCCAGGAAAAGAAAAACCGGTTAGAGCTCCGTAATTGAAAACTCTTCCTGGTTTCGTGGCTTCCTGATTAATTCCTTTCTCCATCTTCTTGAGTTCCTTATCCGACAATGCCAAGGATGTCGTCCTCGCGCATGATCAGATAATTTTGGTCCTCGATTTTGATTTCAGTGCCGCCGTATTTCGAGATCAGCACCCGATCGCCTTTCTTCACCGTGAAATCGATTTTCTTTCCGTTATCATCGATTTTGCCGGTGCCGAGAGCGACGACCTTCCCCTCTTGTGGTTTTTCCTTGGCGGTATCGGGGATAATGATCCCGCCTTTTTTCACTTCCTCCTCTTCAATCGGCTGCACCAGCACCCGATCTCCGAGAGGTCTTACGTTAACTGCTGCCATAGGTTTCGTTTACTCCTTGGTTTGTTTTTGGTTACGCCGCCGGCCCCGAGAAATTTCGGAGCCATCGGCAAATTACTTCGTTCCTTACGGTACGGCGTCTGACACAGACGCCCTACAGTTCTCGTGTTCCCGATTCACAATTGTCGAATCACTATCCACGGATTATTTCTTCTTATCGTCATCCACGACTTCGAACTCCGCATCGACAACGTCGCCTTGTTTACCTGCGCCCTCTTCTGCGCCGCCACCCGGTTGCGCTTGAGGCCCGGGTTGCGGACCTGGGCGCGGACCAGCCTGAGCTGACGCCTGCTTGTAAAGCTCGGCACTGACGTCCTGGAATTTGCTCTGCAGATCGTCGTAAGCGCGTTTGATCGCGTCGGTATCGTTGCGATTGATCGCATCGCGCACCGCAGCAATGGCGTCTTCGACCAGTTTCTTCTTGTCGCCCGAGATCTTGTCGCCCAATTCTTTGAGCTGCTTCTCGGATTGATAAGCGAGCATATCGGCGTTGTTCTTGATTTCGATTGCTTCCTTCGCCTTGCGATCTTCCTCCGCGTGCGATTCGGCTTCGCGTTGCATCCGATCGACTTCCTCTTTGTTCAAACCGCTGGAACCGGTGATGGAGATTTTCTGTTCTCTGCCGGTGCCAAGGTCCTTCGCGCTGACGTTGAGGATGCCGTTCGCATCAATGTCAAACGTGACTTCAATCTGAGGCACACCGCGCGGAGCCGGAGGAATTCCATCGAGATGGAAAACGCCCAGCTGCTTGTTGTCGCGCGATAAGGGTCGCTCGCCTTGAAGCACTTTGATTTCCACGCCCGGCTGATTGTCGCTGTAAGTGGAAAAGATCTGCGATTTGCGAGTCGGAATCGTGGTGTTGCGCTGAATCATGGGCGTGGCTACACCGCCAGCCGTCTCGATCGCCAGCGTCAACGGCGTGACGTCGAGCAAGAGCACGTCTTTGACTTCGCCCTTGAGCACGCCGCCCTGAATTGCTGCGCCTACTGCAACAACTTCATCCGGGTTCACGCCTTTGTGCGGCTGCTTGCCAATCAACTCCCGCGCTTCCTCCTGCACCTTCGGCATGCGTGTCATACCGCCTACGAGCACCAACTCGTTGATATCGCGTTCGGTCGTCTGTGCATCTTTCAAACACGCTTTGACCGGCGGAACTGTGCGCTGGATCAAATCGTCGGTGAGCTGCTCAAGCTTCGCGCGAGTCAGTTTCTTCTGGATATGCTTCGGTCCGCTCGCATCTGCAGTGATAAAGGGCAGATTGATTTCGTATTCCTGGGCGCTCGACAGCGCGATCTTCGCTTTTTCAGCTTCCTCTTTGATGCGCTGGATCGCGTCGGGCTGCTTGGTTAGATCGATGCCAGTATCCTTTTTGAACTCCTGCACAATCCAATCCATGATGCGAGCGTCCCAGTCATCACCGCCGAGGTGCGTGTCGCCGTTTGTGGCTTTCACTTCAAACACGCCGTCGCCGATTTCGAGAACCGAAATATCGAATGTGCCGCCACCAAGATCGTATACAGCGATTTTCTCGTCCTTTTTCTTGTCTAGACCGTACGCAAGTGAGGCTGCCGTCGGCTCATTGATGATGCGCAGAACTTCGAGACCTGCGATTTTGCCTGCGTCTTTGGTCGCATTGCGCTGTGAATCATTGAAATACGCAGGCACGGTGATTACCGCCTGCGTGATTTTTTCTCCGAGCTTCGCTTCCGCATCGGCGCGCAGCTTCGATAAGATCATCGCCGAAATTTCCGGCGGAGAAAACGTCTTGAGCTGGCCATTCACTTCCACCTGCACGTGCGCGTCGCCGTTGGCGGCCTTAACCAACTTGTACGGGACGCGTTTCTGTTCCTCGAAGACTTCGTCGAATTTGCGGCCCATGAAGCGCTTGATCGAAGAAATCGTGTTCTGCGGATTGGTGATGGCCTGACGTTTGGCAGCCTGGCCGACCAGCCGCTCACCGCTCTTTGTAAATGCAACTACTGAAGGCGTTGTGCGCGCGCCTTCGCTGTTCTCCAACACTACCGGATCGCCACCCTCCATCACGGACATGCAGGAGTTGGTGGTTCCCAAATCGATACCTAAAACTTTTGCCATAAATTAAAATTCCTTTCTGTGTAACTCTGCTCCCGGGGGAAGAACCCGCGTCGGCGGCAGACTAACCCATGGCGAGTCAAAGCAAGCGCCGGACCAATCTTGGGCAGACTGCGTAAGTGGCTGGTCGACAGTAGAATAATAGAAGTGACACGGTAGACTGGAAAACGTGACTCGAGACAGTTCGGCTCGTTTTCGAGGCTGCTCAAATCGGCAGTCGCGTCAACGCGGCACTCTTCTTATGCACTTATGTCGACGGCGTGTAGATCCGTTGCCAGACATGACATCAGCCGACGGCGTACCCGCCAACTCTCCGATGCACTACTTGAGCAACGTGAAGACCTGCGTGTACGAACCATCCGCATTCCGCGTGCTGGTGACCTGACCACGGGCACCCATGTATTTGCCGGTCCCGCCCAGGACTGGGCGGACAGCGGACTGACCTGCACGGAATTCAGGAGTAGAGGGTGAATAATCGCCAGCTCCGAACGCAATGATCTGATCCTTGCCGTCGCCAAACGTAAAGAACATCAGCGTTGCTCGTCGCTCCAGGTTGGGGTTAGCGTCAGTCGGCAACTTCACCAGCGTCTTTGAGCCAATTAGCTCACCCGTCACCGGACCGCCGCGCTCCGAATGTAGCCCAGCGGAAAAATGATAGACATCGCCAAGACTATTTCCCGGCGCGCCGAGATCGAGCAGGCTCATCTTTGGTGCGTCTTCGTAAATGGTGAAAGTTTCGGTCGATGAACTATTTGAATGCGCACCACAAGCTGTGATCAAAGCTGCAGCGAACAGCGCGGTTAATCCGATAATTCGTTGAGAAATTGAATTCATGGTAAAGTCACTCCGAAATTAAAATCACGTTTCGCGAAGTGCGTTGGCAGTCATATATCTATTCGGAATCGCATTAAGCACCAGGCTCCCCGTCACGAATTTGCAGTAAACAAGAAAATCTGATTCGCGAATGCGTTGCGGCGCGATAAAATTTCGGCGTGCGACAATATCACGATCTGCTCCGGCTCGTGCTTGAGAATGGTTGTGAGCGCATCGATCGAACGGGCGTAGGAACATTATCCGTGTTTGGTGCGCAGACACGATTCGATTTACGCGACGACGGGCCGGGCTTCCCGCTGCTCACAACGAAAAAGTTGCACATCAGATCCATCATCTACGAACTGCTTTGGTTTTTGCGCGGGGACACCAACATTCGGTACTTGAACGAGCACGGCGTCACAATTTGGGATGAATGGGCTGATCAAGATGGCGAGCTTGGCCGCGTTTACGGAGCGCAATGGCGGGATTGGCGGGGCGCAGACGGCGTGCGCGTGGATCAAATCGACAACCTCATTGCGGAAATCAAATCCAACCCGCAGAGCCGGCGCCTGATCGTGAGTGCGTGGAACCCGGCTGAGATAGGGAAGATGGCGTTGCCGCCCTGTCACCTACTGTTTCAATTTTACGTTCAGAACGGCGAGTTAAGTTGCCAGTTGTACCAACGCAGCTGCGACCTGTTTCTCGGGGTGCCGTTTAACATTGCTTCGTATTCACTGCTCACAATGATGGTTGCGCAAGTCGTCGATCTTACGCCTGGGGATTTCGTTCACACCTTCGGAGATCTCCACCTTTACAAAAATCACCTCGATCAGGCGCGCGAACAACTTACCCGCGAATGCCGGCCATTACCCCGCTTGAAATTGAATCCAGAGGTCAAAAACATTCACGACTTCAAATTTGAAGATTTCGAACTTGTCGGGTACGAGCCACATCCATCCATCAAAGCGCCAATCGCAGTGTAGCTGGAGCGCGTGTTGTGTTCGGCATCCTGCCGAACGTCTCGCCTCTGAAAATCATGTTCGGCAAGATGCCGAACGAAGCCGCCTGGAAGCCGGCGCTCCCAACGCGTCGGGCGAAACGTACCTGCGACTTTGGCGTGGCTGGCGGGTTTAAAAGCAGTATGAGGGGAATTCTGGGGCTCACGCTATTCTTCTGCGCGGCGGTGTTGTTGCGCGCGGAAACTTCCGTGGAGATCGATTTGCAGGAACAGAGGGCTTACCTTTTGCAAAACGGCCGTCCTGTCCTCGCGTCGCCCATCTCAAGTGGACGCTACGGGCATTTGACGAAGACAGGCTCGTTCACAGTTCTGGAAAAGGAGAGAAGTCATTATTCGAGCATGTATGGGAAGATCGTTGATGGGAACGGGAACACCGTCGTGGCGGACGCGGACGCCGACATGCAGGTCCCTCGCGGCGGAAAATTCATCCCGGCGCCGATGCATTACTTTATGCGATTTAACGGTGGAGACGGAATGCACGCCGGATATTTACCGGGTTATCCTGCTTCGCACGGCTGCGTCCGTATGCCAGAGCAATACGCGATTGCATTTTTTAATGCCGTACAGGTCGGCACTCCGGTCACGGTGTTCGGCAGGACGCCAGTCAATCGCTACTATTCCGCTCAACCCCAGCAGGGTTTTCCGCGCCGTCCACGTTTCGGGCCGTTCATGGGTCCGGGGTTTCCGCCTCCCCCTCCGCCAGGATGGTGGCGATAGATTGGAGCGCGGACAACCCGCGTCTGCGTAACGAACACAAGCTCGGCAGACAAGATTGTCTGCCTCACGCCCCGCTTAATGGTTCGTGTTGGTGTTGGTGTTGACGCTGGCGGTCTTGGGTCCGTTGGTAAGCTGGACAAGATCAGCCAGGATGTTGAGAGCCTCGTCACGCTCCGCGTCGATCAAAGGATCCTTATTATCGCCGTCGGCCGTGGCGGCATCGGGCAGATCAGAATCCGCGTCAGCAGCAGCATCGGAATCCACTTTCGGCACCGTGCCGTTCTTTTTCGCCTCCGCCAATTTCCCGGGATACATGATCAATTGCAGATTCGGTTTATCGACAGTGTCGAGAGTTACCCGATAGATGTTGGGCTCTTGCTGATTTCGCGCCAGGCGCTCTTTCGAGCGCGTTTCTTTGCGAAGTTTATCGTCAGCAAGTTCTTTCTTTCGTACATCTTCGTTCAGTGAGATCCGGTTTTCGTCGATCTTATGCCGCAAACGGTTCATGTCCTCCATGACGTAGTGAAATTCCGGATCTCCCTTTACGCGCTCCTCCGAACGTCGGCGCAGTTGATCAATAAACAGGGAATGGTTATCCGACCATTTGGTGTATTTCGCTTTGGTCACTTCGTCATATGGCAGCGCGTTTTTGAGCGCGCCTTCCCCGAACTCCGGAAGATCGCTCAAGCTCGGCAAAACGATATCGGACGTGACACCGTGGAGCTGCGTTGAGCCGCCCGCCACGCGATAGAACTTTTGGATCGTTAACTTCAACGCGCCGTCTTCATCGGAATGACTGCCTAGTAGCGAAGCGAACCGGCCAATCGGAAGAATCGTCTGCACAGTGCCTTTGCCGAAGGTGCTCTTGTCGCCAACTATGACCGCGCGGCCATAATCCTGAAGCGCAGCGGCAAAGATCTCGCTCGCAGACGCACTTTGCCGGCTGGTAAGAACAACCAGCGGCCCGGAGTAAGCGATGCCCGAATCGGGATCGGACGAAATCCTGATGGTCCCGTTGTAATCCTTTGTCTGGACGATCGGACCTGATTTCAAAAACAGACCCGTTAGCGAGAGCGCTTCTTCCAGTGAGCCGCCGCCATTTTTACGGAGATCGACTACGAGCCCAGCGATGTTTTCTTTCTTCAGACGCTTAAGCAATGCGAGCACATCGCGCGTCGTGCTCTTCTGGTGCCGGTCCATGTCGGCGTAAAAAGACGGCAGCGTGAGCCAGCCTAGTTTTATCGGGTCACCATTCTCATCTTTCTTGATGATGATATCCGCGCGGGCTTCCTGATCCTTCAGCTTAATTTCATCACGCACGAGCTCGACATTTTTCCGGCGCGATGGATCGGTGGCGTCGGACGGAATCACCAGCAAGCGGACGCGTGTGCCTTTCTTGCCGCGAATCATTTCAACGACTTTGTCGAGTCGCATCTCGCGAACATCGACATAATCAGTCTGGCCCTGCGCCACAGCGGTGATGCGATCGCCGACCTTAAGCCTTCCATCCGTTTGCGCTGGTCCACCCGGCACGAGGCTTTCAATTTTTGCGTAACCATCTTCGGAGCGCAGCATCGCGCCGATACCGACGAGCGAGAGGCCCATATTGATACTGAAATTTTTCATGTCCGCCTTGCTCAGGTATTCCGAGTGCGGGTCATAAGCCTGGGCAAGCGCGTCGAGGTAAAGCTTCATCTGCTCGTCCTTGTCCTGCTCATGGACGTTTTTGGCCAGACGTTCGTACCTGCGAGAAACCAGTTGCGGCGCGGGTTCAATCGGGTGCTCGCTCAAATGCTCCTGAAGCAGTTCGTTGGCAATTCGGCCGCGCCAGAGTTGGTCAGCTTCAGCCTCATTCTTTGGCCACGGCGATTTTTGACGGCTCAATTCGACAGTCGCGTTGCTTTTGAAGTCCATCGGCTGCTTCAACAGCTCTTTTATTTTCGCCACGCGCTCATCAACGCGCTTGGTGTATAGCGCGTAAATCTCGTAGGCGGGCTTAAGCGTCCCCATAAGAACGTCGCCGGCCATGGAGTTGGCATACTTCGCCGTAATGGAATCAACGTCTTCCTGGGTAAAAAAGAGATGGCTGAAATCGAGCATCTCCAGATACGTCTGCAGGAATTTTTTCGAAACCTCTTCGTTCAGTTTCGCCCGGGTGTAATGCCCTTCCTCCAGGAGTCGGCCCACCGACATCGCCACGGTTTCTCTCGAACTCGCGGGGGCGGTCGGAGCCGTGATCGCGGCGGTGAAAAGGATCGTGCAGAGGGCGAGTGATCGTCGGAAAGATGATCTCATTGGTAAAAAAGAGGTTTAAGACATTCGCAGAATTCGCCGCGCAACGCAAGACAACGAGACAAAGTCGGCATTATTGGGTAGAAATAGACAATCGACAGCCCCGAACATTCAAAAACTTCGTTACGATGGCACCTGCGATTTACAAAACCTTTTGCGGCGGGATTTTCGAAACCAATTGCTACCTGTTGGAAGCGCCGGAAGGATCGATTTTGTTCGACGCACCTGAGGGTGCGTGTGAATGGCTCCGTTCCCTCGATATCCATCCCAAATTGTTGTTGCTAACACATGGGCACGTCGATCACGTCCAGGACGTTGCCAGGATTAAACAACAGTTTCATTGCCAGATCGGATGTCACTCGCTCACCGCGCCTATGATTTCCGATCGCGATTTCTTCCGAAACTTCGGGTTCGCGTTGGAAGTCGAACCAGTCGAACCGGATTTCCTGATCGAAGAAGCGCCAAACCAAACATTTCTCGGTATGGATTTCGAGGTTCTGGAAGTGCCTGGCCACTGCCCCGGTAGCCTTTGTTTCTTTTCGCGGAAGGACCGATTGCTCGTTGGTGGCGATGTTCTTTTCGCCGGGAGCATTGGTCGCGGTGATTTGCCGGGCGGAGATATGGATCTGCTAATCAACGGGATCAGGAAGAAAGTATTTCCGCTGGGCGACGATGTGACTGTGCTCTCCGGCCACGGGCCGCCGACGACGATCGGCAGGGAACGGCTGACAAATCCATTTCTGAAATAAAGATCGGCGCCGCGCAGGAGTGACGCGCCCTACGAATGAATGCAAAACGCGCAAAGGTAGGGCGGGCAGTCCTTTGCACGCCGATATCAACTGTAGCGGCGGTCTGTGACCGCCGACGCACTGGTCAACCTGCAATCGAACGCGGACCTGCTCGCCGTAGCCGCGACGAAGGCGGGTCACCAGGATATTTCTTTGCGATCGCGAAGAAATTTACCAGTGAGATCCTGCGGCGCCTCGCTGGCGAGCCACACAATCGTGTCCGCTCCCTCCTCCACTGACCGGCTCGCGTTTTCTCCGCCCATTTCGGTCCGCACCCAACCAGGGCACACCGAATTTACAGCGAATTTCGGCAACGCGGCTGCGAGCTGCACTGTGACGCCATTCAGTGCAGTCTTCGAGATGCAGTAAGCTGGCGCCCAGCCATCCGCGCCGCCGGTGAGTTGACCACCGCCGCTTGAGACATTGATCACGCGCGGGGCCTTGCTTTTCCGGAGCAACGGCACGAACGCGCGCGCCACACGCAAGGCTCCGAGCGTATTTGTCTCCAGTGTCTTTCGAAACAAGTCGTCGCTGATTTCCAAAATTGCATTGTCGCCGTCCACGATGATGCCGGCATTGTTAACGAGCGCATCGAGATGATCCGCGATGTTCGACAATTCACGTGCCGCGGTTATGACGCTGTCATTATCGGTCACATCAATTTCCAAAAACGTCGCCTTCCCCTCCTTTTTTGCGATCTCCTCCGCCGCTGCGCGACCAGCCTTCGAATTCCGCGCACCGACAAAGACGTGAAATCCTTTGGCTGCGAGCTGTCGCGCCACTTCGCGGCCGATGCCTTTGTTCGCGCCGGTAATCAATGCCGTCTTCATGTCGACCCCTGATTCGCCTCAGTCGTCTTTGTCGGTTTGCAAAAAATCTTTTAGCAACGGCTGCGGATTCGACGGCAATTCTTCCACGTCTCGCAATTTCTTTGTGATCGCACGCGAACGAACATCGACGTCTTCCATCTTGCGCGACGCCTGGTCGATCTTCTCCTTCACCGCCGATAACGATTCTCCGAATTTGTTGAACTCAGTCTTCACTGCCGCGAGCAGATTCCAGACTTCACTGGAGCGCTTCTGGATCGCCAGTGTCCGAAAGCCCATCTGCAAACTATTCAGCAACGCTGCGAGTGTCGTCGGCCCCACGAACGTGACGCGACAATCGCGCTGCACATTTTGAACCAGGCCGATGCGCCGAATCGCTTCGGCGTAAAGTCCTTCGCTCGGCAAAAACAGCAGCGCAAAATCGGTGGTCTTCGGCGGATTGATGTACTTCTCGCAAATGTCTTTCGCGCAGCGCTTCAATTGAGTCTCCAAAGTTTTGATCGCGCTTTCAACTGCCGCGGGGTCGCCTTTCTCCTGCGCCGCAGCGAGCCGGTCGTAGTGTTCCATCGGAAATTTCGCATCGACCGGTAGCCAGACCGCCGCGCCGTTTTCGTCCCCCGGCAATTTTATCGCAAACTCGACGCGCTCGTCGGTGTCGTCGCGCATCTTCATATTTTTCGCGAACTGTTCGGGGGTAAGCATTTCATCCAGCAGAACGCCGAGCTGCCATTCGCTCCAGCCACCTCGGGTCTTCACGTTTGTGAGCACACGTTGTAATCCACCAACGTCACTTGCCAATTGCTGCATGGCACCGAGGCCCTGATGGACTTGCTCCAGTCGATCACTGACCAGCTTGAAGGATTCGCCCAAGCGCTTTTCCAGCGTCCCCTGCAACTTCTCGTCGACCGTGGCGCGCATTTTATCGATCTGCGTTGCGTTGTCGTCCTGCAATTGCCGCAGTCGAAGATCCACAATCGACCTGACGCCTTCCAAAGATCTGGTTAATTCTTCACGCTGATTCTTCGCCGCCGCGCCTGCTTCCTCGCGATTGCGCGAAAATTCGTCGCGCAAACTGCGATCGATCGTCTCCAAGCGCTTCGCCAGCTCCGTTGCTGCGCCCTGATTTCCGCGCCGTGTCAGCAGAACAACCACTGCGACGACCAAGCCGCCGCCGATCAATCCGATGACGAGGAAAAGCATCGAACCCATGCTAGACATGTAGCAGATTCCGCGATTTCGCTGCCCATGACAATGCGACGAGGTACACGATCATTCTTCAAACAGCAGCTCGCCGGCGCGACTCGTGGCTTTCACGACGGCTTTGATGAGCGTGACGCGGAGTTTGCCTTCTTCGAGTTCGAGAATGCCATCGATTGTGCAGCCCGCAGGAGTAGTTACGGCGTCTTTGAGAAGCGCGGGGTGATCACCGGTTTCCAACACAACGCTTGCCGCGCCTTTCATCGTCTGCGCTGCGAGAAGAGTCGCTACGTCGCGCGGCAAACCGACTTTGACTCCAGCTTCGGCCAGCGATTCCAGAATGATGTATGCAAACGCAGGGCCACTCGCGGAAAGACCAGTCACGGCGTCCATGTGTTTCTCATCAAGGATGATCGTCCGGCCCACGGCGTCGAACATCGTGCGCGCAACCTCAAGATGACGGCTGGTGGCGTGAGTCCCGCCACAAATTGCCGTCATCCCGCAACCAACAGCAGCCGGAGTATTTGGCATGGCTCGCACTACTGGCGTTTTGTCGTCCTCGCCACCTGTCGCCGCCGCGAGTTGCTCCTCGACGAAACCCGTCGGCACAGAAGCCGCAACGGACACAAGCAGCGTGTCGACGCCGATATCGGGAGCGATCTCCTGTAATACTTCCGCAACCGTTTGCGGTTTGATGGTCAGCAAAACGACGTCAGCGCCTTTTACCGCTTCGCGATTGTCGGTGGTCACTGCAATGCCGAGCTCGTTCGCGAGCGCGGCCGCTCTTTCCCCGTGCTTTACCGTGGCGATGACCCGATGAGAAACAAACACCTCCTGCTTGAGATATGCGCGCAGCAGGATGCCGCCCAATTTTCCGGCACCGAGGACTGCTAGTTTTTTGTCGGAAAGCTTCGGCGACATCATGAGAGAGTAGCACACGCGCCTCGCTTGTGACCCAGAAACTCGCAAGCCGGAGGGCTCGCGCTACTTTAAAATCGCAACTTCACGCCGCCGTATGCTGCACGGCCGAGTGCGGGAAAACCGAAGACTTCCGAGTAATGCTCGTTGGTTACGTTGTCGATACGACCGAAGATTGAGAAGTGCGGGTTCACTTCGTATTCGGCGGCGATGTTTGCAAACGAGTAGTCTTCGATGTCGAAATTTGGTCCGCCAAAATTTAATTCCTCGCGAGCATTGACGAACTTTGCCTCAACAACTGTTCGCAGCTTCTTCCACCAGAGGTACGTTGCTGAAACGTATACTTCATTGCGCGGGCGACGCGGTAAACGGGCCCCTTGCAACTGCGAAATATCTTTTGAGGAAGTCTTTTCCGCCTCTAGGTACGTGTAAGCCGCCGTGAAAACAAGGTTGGGGATCGGTTGGGCGTGCAACTCCGCTTCCAGCCCCTGGGTTTCGGCAGCGCCGAGGTTGAGTGTAGCGAACAAGCCGTTGAACCCGATCACGTTCGAGAGGTCGTTATGAAAGTAGGTGAGACCAACATCCACGCGGTCCCGCCATATCTCCTGTCTGATTCCGATGTCCCACCCGAAATCTTCTTCAGGTTTCAGGCCAAAGTTGTTTCCAAAGATTTTGTCCTGACTGCTGGGCGGACTGAAGCCAGTACCGACGCTGGAATGAAAAATGGTGTTCGTTTTGTCGAGTCTGTAACTACCGGCAAAGCGATAGGTCCAAATCCCGCCGAATTGATTGAAATGATCGTAACGTCCGCCAGCGACGAAGATGAGATTTTCGACAGGCGTCAAGGTTGCCTCCAAAAATCCCGCGGTTTCGTTGGTGTGATCGCTAATAAACGTTGGTCCAAACAGAACGAATGGGCGCTCCTGGCCCGCATTAACGCGGCTGTAGAAAAATCCCGAAGTTAGTGTCAACCACGACGCTGGTCGCACATCGTTCTGATAATCGACCTGCGTCCGTTCGAACACCGCGCGTGTCGCGCCGACAAATCCATCTTCATTCGGATCGTTGATTTGCCGCTCGTGATCGTAAGCGACAATGAGTTTGTGCTCCCACCATTCCGTCGGTTTCCAGTCGATATGCGGCCCAATCAACCAACGCTCGGTAAGAAAGTGATCGATCGGTCGCGGATCAAAGATTGTGTTCGGCAATCCAATGTCACTGACTGAATACGTGAACAAGCTGCTGATCCGCAATTGCTCGGTAGGCACGGCCGAGCTCGTCCCCGGCGATGGCGGGTTAAGCGACCATCCAACAGTCGCGATCGCGGCCGTGTTGCGGTAATTATTGTTAGGCCGTGCGTTTTCCGTATCGAACCGGCTCGCACCGACGGAATAATCGAAGCCAGCAACTTCGCCATCGCTCTGCGACCATTCGCGAAATGAATCGTAGGAGCCACCCTCAGCGGCGAACATTATGCCCGGCGTTCCCGTGCCTTGCTTAGTGAAGATTTGAATCACGCCCGCAAGGGCACGTGGTCCGTAAATTGTGCTTTGCGGTCCCCGCACAACTTCTATCCGGTCGATATCGTCCGTGGTGAAGTCGGCAAAGTTGAATGCGCCCTGCAAACCTTGATTGATGGGAATGCCGTCCAGCAAAACCTGCGTGTGTTCGCTGCGCAGGCCACGCGTAAATACTGACGTCAACTGCCCAGGTGACCCGGTCTGCACGACCGACAACCCTGGCACTTCGCGCAAAGCATCGCCTACGCGCTGGATCTGGCTTTGCTCCAATTGCTCCGAGTTGATCACGCTCGCGCTTGCGGGTGATTGATCCAGCGGAATATCGAAACGCGTCGCTGACACAACGACCGACTCCACTTCCGCTTCAGACGGGGAGGGAGTCGGCGTAGCTTCCTGAGCGAAGGCAATAATTGGCGTAACGAAGAGAACGAATGGGAGAGCACGCTTCCAGCGTGCCATCTTCGGCATCTTGCCGAAGATCAAAACTTTTCGGCAGGATGCCGAAAAGAACATCCAAGATGGGTGCGCTCCCCGAAACCAAACTGAACGATTTTGCATAACAAGTTTCCTCCAACTCAGAGAGTCGGACTTGTTTGCCGCGTAGCGGCGGTCTCTGACCGTCGATCCTTTCGGCGATCGGAGATCGCCGCTACAGCAAGGCGCATCGCCCAGCTCTCATTCTTCTTTTTGCGAAGAAGTTTTTTGCTGTAGCCGCGTCTCTGTGAGACGCGCTGGCGTCGCGCACAGCGCGACGGCTACAGAATGAGGTGGACCGGACAAATATTCTGGCTCCTGGCTTATGATGCCTGTGCGGCATCGCACCTCATTCCCGCCTTCACCCCCGAATCATTTCGGGGATTGGCCCAATGGGAAGTCGTATCCAGTTACAGCAGCGCAACTGCTCCCGATTCTCACGGGATTTCTTGCGCCGATCCACTTTTCCAAGCTCGCAAAGAACTGCGACGAGGACTAGCGACTTGCGCTCTGAGCGTCAAGATTATTAAATCACGTGCAATTGCTGCCGTCATGTCGAGCGTCAGTCGAGACATCCCGCGAAATCACCTCTCCGTTGTGCCACGGGATTCCTTGACTTCGCTCGGAATGACAACATCACAATGAGACCATCCAGTCCCAAGTTCATCATTACTGGCGGAGCCGGCTTTATCGGCTCCAATCTCACGCTGGCGTTGCAGGAAAAATTTCCGGACGCACACCTCACAGTCATTGATGACTTTCGGTCCGGCAATTTCAAGAACCTACCAGGGTACCGCGGAGATTTCGTCGCCGAAAACCTGGCCACCCTGGATTGGCGGGAAAAGTTCGGCGATCCAGCCACTGCTGGGTTCGATGCAATTTTTCATCTCGCATCCATCACCGACACGACTTTGCACGATCAATTCGTTCAGGTGCACGACAACGTTGAGAGTTTCCGTCGGCTTTTGAATTTTGCCCGTCCCAAAAAGACGCGCATTATCTACGCTTCTTCTGCGGCGACTTACGGTGCAGCAACTGAAGCGAGCGTGGAATCAAATGGCGCAGCGCCCGCGAACGTTTACGCATTTTCCAAGGTCATCATGGACAATATTGCCACACACGCGGCGGCCGCATCGCATGGCTGGATCATCGTTGGCCTGCGTTATTTCAACGTTTATGGCCCGCGCGAAGCGCACAAGGGCGTGCCCGCAAGCATGATTTATCATCTTGCGCAGCAGATAAAGGCGGGCAAACGACCGCGCATTTTCAAGCACGGCGAACAGAAACGCGATTTCGTTTACGTGAAAGACGCGGTGGAAGGCACCATTCGAGGCCTCGACGCTAAAACGAGTGGAATTTACAATGTTGGCACAGGCCAGGCGCGCTCCTTTAACGAGCTCGTCGAGGTTCTCAATAAATCTCTTGGCACAAGCTTCGAGCCCGAATACTTCGATAATCCGCATGCGCATTATCAAAACTTCACGCAAGCCGATCTGACCAGCGCACGTAACGCGCTCAGATACGAGCCGCGGTTCTCTCTCGAAGACGGCGTGCGCGACTACATGCAGTGGTTGTTTCCGCCCAAATAACATCGCCGGTCATCCTGAGCGAAGCGGAGCGAAGTCGAAGGATCCCGCGACGTCACATTGAGCTAACTCAACGCGATTCCTCGACTCCGCTCGGAATGACGACC
>JBLMXH010000080.1:0-4406 GCA_050257685.1 Nitrospirota bacterium | reverse complement strand
CTCATCACCAGGAATCCCAAAGCCACAGCAAAGATGATTTGCACGATTTGCGTTGCTACCAGGATCTTGCGTTTGTCGATCCGGTCAGCCAATGAACCCGCTATCGGAGCAAGTATCAAAGCAGGCAATCCTGCGGCGAAGTTCACCAACCCAAGCAGAATTGCCTTGGTGGTGAGTCCACTCATAACCCAGCTTTGGGCCATCATTTGCATCCATGTGCCACTGTCGGAAATGAGCGAACCGATGATATACCGGCGAAACGGTCCCTGCCGCAAAAGCGCGAGCGACTTCAATCCGACCTGTTTTTCCTGCGCATTCATCGCAAACACTCATCGTTGTAGAGGAGTTTGTGTCAAACGCCTTAGCCGGCGTTGCGCCCGGAGGTCACGCTTCGGAGAAAGTTCCCTACAGATCGTTCACTTAAGCGCAATTGCCGAGCGAATCCCGTTTGGTATTTTGAAGCATGCGCATCGACAGATATACGCAAAAGATGCAGGAAGCGCTGCAGGCGGCGCAGGATCTCGCGTCGCAATTAAACAATTCCGAAATCACGAACGAACATTTTCTTTCCACTCTTCTGGGCCAAAGCGATGGCATAGCGCGGCCGCTCCTGGAGAAGATTGGGGCAAATGTTGATCAGTTGCAGGAACGGCTACGTTCTGAGTTGGACCGACGTCCGAAAATCCATGGCAGCGCCGCGGATCTGCGGATCTCGAATGAACTCCGCACGGTGTTGGACAGTGCCGAGAAGGAAATGTCCAAGCTCAAGGATGAGTTTACCAGCGCCGAGCATTATCTGCTCGCGCTATCCGGAGCGAGCGTCCCGGCGGCAAAATTACTGAAGGACTTGGGGGTCACGCGCGACAAGCTTATGCAGGGGCTTCAGCAGGTGCGCGGCTCACAACGAGTCACCGACCAAAATCCTGAGGGCAAATTTCAGGCACTGGAAAAATACGGACGCGATCTCACGGAATTGGCGCGGCGCGGCAAAATTGATCCGGTGATCGGACGCGACAATGAGATCCGCCGCGTCATGCAAGTACTTTCACGTCGCACGAAAAACAATCCGGTACTGATCGGCGATCCGGGTGTTGGTAAGACGGCGATCGTGGAGGGCCTGGCGCGCCGCGTCATCAGCGGTGACGTCCCGGATTCTTTGAAGAATAAACGCGTCATTGCGATGGACATCGGCGCAATGGTCGCTGGTGCCAAGTTCCGCGGAGAATTCGAGGACCGGCTCAAGGCCTTTTTGAAAGAAGTCACCGATTCTCAGGGGCAGATCATTCTCTTCATTGATGAATTGCACACGATCGTCGGTGCGGGTGCAGCCGAGGGCTCGGTCGACGCATCGAATATGCTTAAACCAATGCTCGCCCGTGGCGAGCTGCGCACCATCGGTGCGACCACGATCGATGAGTATCGAAAATACATCGAGAAAGACGCCGCGTTGGAGCGACGCTTTCAGCCGGTACTCGTGAACGAGCCAACCGTCGAAGACACGATTGCGATCCTGCGCGGATTAAAGGAGCGTTACGAAGTCCATCACGGTGTGCGGATCACCGACAGTGCGTTAGTTGCAGCGGCCGTGTTATCACAGCGTTACATCACTGATCGCTTTCTGCCGGATAAGGCAATCGACCTGGTCGATGAGGCGGCGTCGCGTTTAAAGATCGAGCTCGATTCCATGCCCACCGAAATCGACGTGATTGAGCGCCAGGTCATGCAGCATGAAATGGAACGGCAGGCGCTCAAGAAGGAGAAGGATCCCGCGAGCAAAGAGCGTTTGAAGAAGCTTGAGAAGGAATTGGCTGGCCTAAAGGAAAAATCCAACGCGCTGAAGGCAGAGTGGCAAAAGGAGAAAGCAGTGATCGATGAGCAGCGCAAAGTGAAGGAAGAGATCGATCGTTTGCGAACTGAACTGGAACGTGCGCAGCGCCGCGGTGAATTGGGTAATGCGAGCGAAATTCAATATGGCCGTATCCCTGACTTGGAAAAGAAACTGGCCGATCTCACTGCGAAATCGGCCAACACTAAAAAGCGTTTGCTGCGCGAAGAGGTGACAGAGGAGGACATCGCCGAGGTCGTTTCCAGTTGGACGGGAATCCCGGTTTCGCGCTTACAGGAAGGCGAGCGCGAGAAACTGGTTAAGCTGGAGGCTCACCTCCACCTGCGTGTTGTAGGCCAGGACGACGCCATTAAGGCGGTGTCTAACGCAGTGCGTCGGGCTCGGGCTGGTCTGCAGGATCCGAATCGCCCGCTGGGTTCGTTCATCTTCCTGGGACCTACCGGCGTAGGCAAAACAGAATTGGCCCGTGCGTTAGCGGAATTTTTGTTCGATGACGAGAACGCAATGATCCGCATCGACATGAGCGAATACATGGAGAAACACACCGTAGCGCGCTTGATAGGCGCTCCGCCAGGATATGTCGGTTACGAGGAAGGCGGCCAACTTTCCGAAGCCGTTCGCCGAAAGCCATACTCGGTCGTGCTCTTTGACGAAATCGAAAAGGCGCATCCCGACGTTTTCAACGTACTGCTGCAAGTACTCGACGATGGCCGAATCACGGATGGGCAGGGGAGAACGGTCGATTTTAAAAACACCGTGGTGATTATGACTTCTAACATCGGTTCGCAATACATCACCGAGGAAGAGTCCCCCGAAGCACGCCGGCGACTGGTGATGGACGCGCTGCGCGCACATTTTCGACCTGAGTTTTTGAATCGTATTGACGAGATCATCATTTTCGACCGGCTCAGTGAAGAGGAGTTAAAGAAAATTGTCGAAATTCAGCTTGGCCGGTTATCGAAACGTTTGGAGCAGCAAAAGATCACGCTCAAGCTGTCCGATTCGGCCAAGGCACTGCTCGCGCGCGAAGGGTACGATCCGGTTTATGGTGCTCGACCTTTGCGGCGGGCTATTCAAAGAGAAATTCTCGATCCGCTCAGCATCGATATTCTCGAAGGCAAAGTCCGCGAAGGCCAGACTGTCCACGTGGACGCCAAAGACGGCGCACTTGAATTTCGCGAAAAATAGTTCTCACTACTCCTCCTTGTAGTGAGCGCGAGGCCTAAGACGAACATCCGGTTCAACGGCCGGGAGTATGCGAACGCGGATGAAATGCCGTCTGATGTCAGAGCGGCATATGATCGCGCGGTGGACGACGTGGGGCTACTTCATTCCGGAGCGCGCCTGGCGGCAAAACTGAACGCGAAGATCATCATGAACGGCAATGAGTTTAGTAATGCCGGCGAAATGTCCGTAGACGATCGACATTTGTATCACGAAGCATTGGAGGCGCTTTTTCCGCCAAACGTTGTCGTATCGACTGATGCCACAGGTCAAGCCAACGGTGAGAAGCGCGCGCCGATCATCGGTGCAGTAAAGAAGCGCTTGTCACAAGCTGCCCGGGTCCTTCGGCTAAAACGCTGAAGCTACAACGTCACTCGCCGTGGAACGGACTCCATGTCCATGCTCGTTTCACAACGTCCGACGGGCGATCTTCTTTCACAACCTTCTGATCTGCGACAGACAGACCAGTTTCACTCAATCGACATCGGTTGTTTACCGCGATCCAGCCGTTCGAAAATTCCAGTTCTTCCACCACGTTCAATTCGCCTGAGCTTGTCCAGCCGGTAGAAAACAGGAAGGAATGCCGTAGATCGTCGCTCGTGCACGTCGGGCACAGCGCGATCACTTCCGGCATCGATTGATCTGACCAATGAGTACCGGCTATAGTGCCGAGGTCTTTCTTACCCGCCTCCTCTGCGGCGTCATCCGGCATCTTGAGCACCCTGCCATCACGCAATGAAATCACCCATAAATAATCGCCGGAGTTCGCACGACGATTATTGATCGCCACATACGCGTCGTCGGGACTGAAGAATACGTTCAGCAGATATCCCATCGTAGGAAATTCTGCCAGGTTCTTACTCCCTGATAGCACACGTAATGTGCACTCATCGGGGTGACCCTTTGTTGCTTTCATCACAACGCAATACCTCTGGTCGCGCGAGCAAACCTGACCGGGCGGACCCGATTCGTTAGTGGGTTTCTGCGAAGGCTCACGTTGTGTGTCTGCACCGTGGACACACGCAATAATGGCAAAGATCAAGCCAGGCAAAATCAGCTTACTTGGCCCGGTTGTTCGCAACATAGTATGTTGCCGCGCCGATCAGGCGGTCACTTGCTTGAATGCTTCGATAAATCGTTCCATCTCGCTTTTCTTGCCGATCGTGAGGCGCATGTAGTCTGGAAGAGCTGGGAACAAGCGACCGACGTGAATCTTGCGCTCCTTCATTGCCTGGATCAGCGGCACGACAGGGCGTTTGCAATCGAACATGATGAAGTTCGCTTGCGACGGAATTTGTTTATACCCCATTTTGGCGAGCTCGGAGGTCACGAAGGT
>JBLMXH010000079.1:0-3463 GCA_050257685.1 Nitrospirota bacterium | reverse complement strand
CGATCTGTCACAGTATCGAACGACGGATTACATTTTTTCCTGGGACAAGATGCTTTCCCTGCATGGGAACACCGCGCCTTACTTGCAAAACGCGTACGTCCGGATTCGATCTATCTTTCGCAGGGCAGATGTAGCCGCCCCGCTCAGTCGGGGCGATTCACGGCGACAGAGCGCCGTGGCTGCAAAAACCGATAAACTGGTGTTCAGTGATCCTGCCGAAATTCAGCTTGCGAAAAAACTTTGCCAGTTCGCCGAGGTTGTTCCTCAAGTCCTCAACGGGTTTCGACCCAATATTCTGGCAACTTATCTTTTCGAGTTAGCAAACAGTTTCCATGCTTTTTACGAAGCCTGCCCGGTCTTGAAATCAGAAAAGCCATTGCGCAGTTCGCGTCTGGCGCTGTGCGATCTTACCGGGCGCGTTTTGCAGCGCGGTCTGGATCTTCTAGGGATTAAAGCGCCCGAGCGGATGTGACACGCTAAGCAGAATCTGTCATCCTGAGTAGGGGCGAAGGATCTTGGATCCTTGGCGCATCGCACCCGAAGGGGTGAATAGTAGTAGATCCCTCGATTTCGCTCGGAATGATGAAGAATACGAGAAGAACAGCACATCCCCGCATTCCCACATGTACGTACCGATTGCAGTTCAATCGGTGGTTTACGTTCGCGCAAGCGCGGGAGATCGTGACGTACCTGGACACGCTCGGAGTGAGCGACGTTTATGCCTCGCCTTACTTTCAGGCAAGCCCAGGCAGCCTCCACGGCTACGACATTGCTGATCATAACAAGTTGAACAAGGCGATCGGTTCGCGCGCCGATTATGACGCTTGGATGGCGCAACTGCATGCGCATGGCATTGGCCAGGTGCTGGATTTTGTTCCAAACCATTTAGGAATCGCCGACTCGCGCAATGCCTGGTGGATGGACGTACTGGAAAACGGACCGAGCTCCAAATACGCGCCTTACTTCGATATCGATTGGCAGCCGCTCAAATCCGATCTGCACGGCAAAGTTTTACTTCCAATCCTTGGCGATCAATACGGACGTGTCCTGGAGCGTGGGGAACTGCAGGTGCGGTTTGATGAGGGAACGTTTTACCTGCTTTATGGCGAACGCAGGCTGCCGATCGCTCCCGGCACGTATCGTTACGTTCTGACAATTGCGTTGCAAAATCTGGCCAATTACGAGGACGAAGATCTTTACGCCGAACTACAAAGCATTCTGACTGCGCTTGAGTATTTGCCGAAGCGCACCGAAATCGATCCGAAACGAATCGCGGAACGCGTCCGGGAAAAGGAAATCATCAAGCGACGCCTGGAGCGGCGTTGTGCCGAGGCGCCACAAGTGCAACAGGCAATCGAAAAGGCGTTGGTGCAGATCAACGGGAAACCGGAGGATCCGCGCAGTTTCGATGTGCTCGATCAACTACTGAACGACCAGTCGTATCGGCTGGCGTTCTGGCGTGTGGCCGCGGAGGAAATCAATTACCGGCGTTTCTTCGACGTGAACGAGTTGGCGGCAATTCGCGTGGAGTTGCCCAAGGTTTTCGATGCTGTTCACCGCCTCGTTCTCGAGTTCGTAGCCGCAGGCGCCGTGACAGGTCTCCGCATCGATCATCCGGACGGCCTGTACTTGCCGCGGGAATATTTCGAAAAACTTCAGCAGCGTTGCGCCAAGGCGCTCGGCATACCATTGCCAAAAGATGGACGCGCCGTTTACATGCTGGCCGAGAAAATTCTCACGGGCACTGAAACCTTGCGCAAAGACTGGCCGGTCCACGGAACTACTGGCTACGATTTCGCCAATCAGGTGATTCAACTGCTGGTCGATTCCGCGGCCGAGACGCAGATCACAAAGACGTTCCATCGTTTCATCGGCCATTCGATGCCTTTCGGGCACCTGTTGTACGCGAAAAAGCTTCTGGTGATGAAGGTGGCGCTCGCAAACGATGTCGATGTCCTGGGCAACATGCTCGATCGCTTGTCCGAACAAAACCGGTGGTATCGCGATTTCACACTCGAGGCGCTCTCGCGGGCTGTGCGTGAGACCATCGCTTGTTTCCCTGCTTACCGAACTTATCTCGAGCCTGGTCAGCCTGTGAGCGAAGAGGATCGGCAAATGGTCGAGCGCGCAATTGCTGCAGCCAAACGCCGTAACCCGGCGATGGAAGAGTCGATCTTCAATTTCTTGCGCGACGTATTGCTCTTCCGTTTCCCTCCGAACCTCGATGCTGCCGGACGCGCGGCGCACACGCATTTTGTTTTGAAATTTCAACAGACCACAGGTCCCGTCACAGCCAAGGCTCTCGAGGATACCGTGTTTTACATTTACAACCGGATGACGGCGTTAAATGAAGTGGGCGGCGAACCGCAGCAGTTCGGAATGAGCGTGGACGCTTTTCACCAGCGGAATCTTGAGCGCCACCGCACTTGGCCGATGGGCTTACTTGCGACTTCCACGCACGATACAAAACGCGGTGAAGACGTGCGTGCCCGGATTGTTGCGATCTCGGAAGTTCCAGAGCTATGGAGACGTTCGTTGCAGCGCTGGCATGTGGTGAACCGTCGCCATAAACAAATCGTCAATGATTTAGAGGCGCCGGACCCCAACGAAGAATATCTGCTTTATCAGACTTTACTGGGCACATGGCCCATCCAGGCAAACGGCGAACCGCAACGGGCAGCAACGCCCGAATATATTGAACGTATTCAAGCGTACATGGCCAAGGCCCTGCACGAGGCGAAGATCAACACGAGCTGGATCCAGCCGAACGAGGAATGGGACGCGGCAATGCGCGGTTTCGTAGCGAAAATTTTGGATGGCTCCCGGCGAAACAAGTTCCTGCCGATTTTTCTCCCTGTAGCAAAGGAGATTGCGCGGCTTGGCGCAGTCAATTCGCTCACGCAAACCCTGCTCAAACTCACATCGCCCGGCGTGCCGGACATTTATCAGGGAAACGAGATCTGGGACTACAGCCTGGTCGATCCCGACAACCGGCGTTCAGTGGATTACAACGTGCGACGCCAGATGCTGGTATCGTTAGGGCGCGTCACCCCTCGAGAACTAATCGAGAGCTGGCCGGATGGCCGGATTAAAATGTATCTAACGCATCGCGTCCTTCGCTTTCGCCGCGAACACACCGATCTTTTCCAGCGCGGCGAATATCTGCCGCTGTCGGCCAGCGGAACCTTTGCCGAATGCTGCATCAGTTTTGTGCGACACTTTAGGGACCAATGGGTTCTTTTGATCGCGCCGCGACTCTCCTCGCGCGTCGGTCTTCCGCCGATTGGTGAATTGTGGAAGGACACAGTTATTGAATTACCGGGAAAATTGTCGCCCAAAAAAGCGCACGATCTTTTCACCTGCCAGCCTCGAACCTTTCGGAATCGGCAGCTCAAGCTGGCCGAAGCCTTGTCGATGTTTCCCTTTGCAGCCATTACGAGTCTGCGTTAGGCGTCTGGCACAG